>JBEAVQ010000146.1:0-10173 GCA_041160865.1 Pseudomonadota bacterium
CCAGTGTTCAATTGGGCAAGGCGCTGGCAGTGGCGGCAGCGCTGGGGCTTCAGATGGATCTCACGGGACCAGCGTCATGAGCCGCCTGTCTGTCTGGTGGGAGGGCCAGATCATGGGCACCCTGTTTCGCGACGCCGATGGCGATTTAGGATTTGTCTATTCATCAGATTGGCTGGCGCAGCCTGCTGCCAGAGCAATTTCGACCGCCCTGCCCTTGCGCATCGAGCCTTATGGCCGTCGCCAGACACGCAGCTTCTTTGCCGGCCTATTGCCCGAAGAGGGCCAAAGGGATGCCGCAGCCAATGCGCTTGGCTTGTCCCGCAACAATGACTTTGCTCTGCTGGACGCGTTGGGCGGTGATGTCGCAGGCGCTTTGGCGATTTGGCCAGAGGGGCAGATAGTGCCAGTCTATCAGCCTGCTTCTGCGCCCGAACCACTCACCGAAAGTGCCCTCGCTACCATGCTGGACTCCCTGCCCCTGCGCCCATTGCTGGCAGGGCAAGCAGGACTGCGGCTATCGTTGGCAGGCGCGCAAAACAAAGTTCCCGTGGTGGTGCGCGATAACCAGATTTATCTGCCGTCGCCGGGTCAACCAACTACCCATATCCTAAAGCCCGAGATGACCAGATTTGCAGGTAGCGTCGAGAACGAAGCTTTTGTCATGCGACTGGCGAAGGCGATTGGTCTGTCGGTCGCACCTGTTGATCCCCGCGTGGTGCAGGGCCGGAAGTTCCTGCTGATCGAGCGATATGATCGCCGACTTGGCCCCGATGGTTCGATGCACCGCGTGCATCAGGAAGACTTCTGCCAGGCGCTTGGCCATCAACCTGAAAGCAAATATGCCGCCGAGGGCGGCCCTACCTTCAAGACCAGCTTTTCACTGGTGCGCAGCGTCACCACCAGACCTGCTATCGAGGTGTTGAAGCTGTTGGATGCCGCCATCTTCAACCTGATCATCGGCAACGCCGATGCACATGGAAAGAACTTCAGCCTGCTTTATTCGCCAAGCGGTGGAACGGTGTTGGCCCCCCTCTATGACCTTCTATGCACATTGGCCTGGCCACACGTCGCAACCCGAATGGCGATGAAGATCGGTAGAGCCGGAGCCTTGGAAGGCTTATCACCCCAAGCATGGGAGAAGTTTTCTGAGGATGCCGGATTGGGCATGCCTTTTGTGCGCAAGCGGGTCCTTGAGCTTTGCCAGTTGGTAACTGGCGCGCTCCAGGACGTAGAAAAGGACCTTGAGGATCGCGATCTTTCGAGTGGCACATTGAGATCACTTGGCGCGATCATTGCCAAGCGCGCCGCGGGGGTGGCCAGTGTTTCAGCCCCAAAGACTGCATAGCACATGCCCCAGCTTCCTGCAGACCAGCCATTGTGCGATTTTGCACTGATCCATGAAACTTCAGCTCGACGGATCCATGGCGCAGCTACGCCTCACTGGGAAACACATCCTAACCGATCGAACAGGCAGCAGAGATCTGTGGACAAGTCGGACCCCTACCCCCGCTCCCATCACGCGGTCGTAGTAACGCGTAAGCCGATCGCGCCGCCCAGAACGAAAGCAATGAAAAGATACTGTAGTGCGCTGAGCTTTTCGCCAAAAACAAAAACCCCGATGGCGGCGTTTCATGGCTGGGGCAAGAACCCAAAAACAAGCCGAATAACAGAAGATCGACAAAGCGCCCCAATGCCACTTTTCAAAGCCATTGGACAATTTAAGCAGGAATGTTCCTGTCACCTCTAGGGCAATGGCAAATCCCAGGAATATCCAAGCGTTCATCTTTAGGTTCTCCGCATAGTTTGAGTGGAATGGATTATGTCTTCTAAAAAAGAGACGTGCTCCCGAAACGCCTGCCTTCCCGAGACCGTCAGTGAAGCCCAAGTACGATTTCTGCGGCCAATAACTTCCTTTGAGATTGCGATAAGGCCTGCCTTCTCAAGGGTTTGAAGATGCGCACCGAGATTACCGTCAGTTGCGCCGCTGATTGCCTTCAGAGTGGCAAAATCCAATGGTTCAGGATCATTATCGAGCGCGGCCATAATCCGCAGGCGGTGTGGTTGGTGTATGGTTTCATGACACTTCATCATGGCTGTCGTAACCAGATGCCACCAAGAATTAATGCACCGCCTCCACCAAGCGCGAGAGCCAGAAAAAGAAATTGGGGTACTAACCACCACCCTAGACACGCCGATACTAGAACTAAAGTGGCGAGTAGGAGAAAGCGCTTCCCGAACCAAATTCCAAGAATTGCGTAAGCCGCCGATAAAGCCAAGGCGAAGATCATGGCCGCTATTGTCTGGTCCGCGCGCGTGACCATTAAGATAAGGATGATGGCGCACACTACAACGCTCCAGGTGGCCAAATCACGGAGATCCTGAGGCTTTGGCGGTCTTGTAAAGGTCCAAGCTAATGCACAAAGCCAGCCCGCAGCCCAAACAAGGGGCGCTATGTTTGGGAAGGTCGCCTGGGCACTAAAGCCAAGAAGCCAAACAATTCCCCATGCGGAGACAATCGCCCCCATGCCACGATAAGTGCGAAGCTCGGCAGTCTTTTGACGGGCCAATGCAACGTCGTTCAATCCTTGGAAAGCCTGTTCTTTATCCATAATTCACTCTGTAGCACAGAGTTAACTCTGCACAACAGAGTTATTGATTTGATGTATGCCCTTTTGCAGTGGCCATTGCAGAAAGCTACACCCCTCTACCCCCGCTCATCCTTCGGCGAGCCCATCACGATATAACTGGTGATGGTGGAAACTTGCGGCAGAGCACCGAGGACTTCGGTGTGAAAATGCTTATAGGCTGGCAGGTCTGTCGTCTCGACCCGCAATAAATATTCCACCGTTCCCGTGATATTGTGGCATTCACGCACTTGAGGTGCGCGTTTAATTGCAGCCTCAAAGTCTGCCTGCTCTTGCCTGGTATGGCGCGAGAGGCCCACTGTCACATAGGCCAGAAAGCCGATGCCAAGGGCGGCGGAATTCAACTGCGCGCGATAACCTTGTATGATGTCCCGGCGCTCCAATTCCTGCACACGCCGGAGGCAGGCTGAAGCCGACAAGCCCACTTTGCCCGCGAGGTCGACATTGCTGATGCGCGCATCATGCGAAAGAACGCGCAATATTCGTCGATCTGTCTCATCCAAAATAGTCATAACATGTGCAACCCTAGCTATGACCACTGAATTTGCAAGAACATGCGATCATTTCTCGAATAAAATTGCGCCATGATGACACAAGAACTTTTTCTCGGCCTATGCGGCTTTGCCCTCGTTTCCTCCATCACGCCAGGGCCCAATAATCTGATGTTGATGGCGTCAGGCACCAATTTTGGCTTTGCCCGCACTGTGCCCCACATGTTGGGTGTTTCGATTGGCTTTGTCGTGATGACAATACTGATCGGCTTAGGCTTGGCCCAGATCTTTGTACGCTTCCCAATCGCTTATACGGTCCTCAAGGTTGGGTCAGTGGCCTATTTGATCTATCTGGCTTGGAAAATTGCCACTGCTGCAGCGCCAAAGGCGGATGCGGCCTCGGCGGCAAAGCCCTTCAGTTTTTTGCAGGCGTGCCTATTCCAATGGGTGAACCCCAAAGCTTGGACCATGGCCCTCATGTCCGTCACGGCTTATGTGCCAGCAGATCATCCAATGATGGGTCTTTTGATTGTGGCTTTGGTGTTTGGCGCAATTAATCTACCAACAGTTGCCCTATGGGCCTTTTTGGGAATGCAAATGCGGCAATTCCTGCAAGACCCGGTCAAACTGCGCGCGTTCAATATCATTGCCGCATTGACGCTTTTGGCGTCACTCTACCCTGTGGTGACGCACGATTTGCTGGCCCATCCGGCATTGGCGACACCCTAAGGCTTAGACTGCGGGCAACTCTAGGACGAAGCGCGCGCCGCTGCGATCTTCACGATTCTCCGCCCAGATAGCACCGCCATGGCTCTCGGCAATCTGGCGGGCAATGGCCAAACCAAGGCCCGAATGCTTGCCAAAGGCGGCTTGGCCTTCTTCCCCGGCACTGGTTGGGCGGTGGGTGTAGAAGCGGTTGAAAATACTCTGCAAGGATTCTTCTGGAATACCAGGGCCCTCATCTTCAACCGTGATCCGAATTACCTTTCCCTCTCGCGCGCCGAGCAAAACAACTTTGCCGTCTGTCGGTGAGAAGGAGAGTGCATTATCGAGTAAATTTGTTAAAATGCGTGAAATCGCTTCCTCACGGCCGCTCACAGCCAAGCGGTCTGTCTCATCTGGGTGGCGTACGACAATTTCAACTTCGCGAGCGTGACCAATCGACCCATAGGCTTGAGCCATGTCATCGATCATATCGGCCATAAAGAATTTCTGCTGACTGGCGCGAGCAAGCTCTGCATCCAAGCGGGATGCATTAGCGATATCGGTTACCAAGCGGTCGACCCGTCGGGCATCATTCAAGATAATAGATTCAAGCTTGGCCTTACTACTCGGCGTCGTCGCACGGGGCAGGAGTTCTGCAGCATTGCGGATTGCGGCCAAGGGGTTCTTTATCTCATGGGCTACATCAGCGGCAAAACTCTCATTGGCATCGATGCGGTCTTGCAGCGTCGCAGTCATCGCAGCCAGAGCGTCTGCCAAATCCCCGATCTCATCTGGCCGCTTTCGAAGCGCATCGGCATCCAATTCCTGTGCCCGGCCGCTACGCACATTGTCTGCCGCAGCAGCTAAGCGGCGCAGCGGCACGGCGATCGACCAAGCCAACATACTAGCAGAGATGGCCGTCACCAAAACGGCAGAGAAAATAAAGGGGTAAAGTGCACGCCGCTCTGCCTCGACTATCTCGCTAACGTCACCGCTTTCAAGCGTCAAAACCCCTACGACAGCGCGGATGCGCTGAATGGGGACGGTAACAGAAACAACCCGCCGGCCCTCTTCATCAAAGCGTTCGCTTTGAACAACATTGCCTTGCAGCGCGGTGGAGACTTCCCGGATCAATGCCTTTTTAGGATCGTCACTGGCACCTTGGATAAAGACCCGAACATTAGAGACCGCTTTGCCTGCTACTTCCCCAATATCGGGTGCTGCAGGCCCTAGTGGAGGCAATTCGCGCACATTTACGATATCATCAAGGATCGTGCTGTCCGCAATCGGGCGCAAGTCGCGGCTGAATAGGCGCAGGCGTGCACCAGGCTCACGTGACAACCGCCTTAAGATGGCCCGGGCGCGGCCCTCATCCAAAACAGGTACGGCATCAGCTGGAATGGCTGCTTCAGCCAAGACGCTGGCGATGGTTGAGCCCTGCGCTCGCAGGGCGTCCATACGCGCCTTTGTCAGGCCAGATCGCAGCTCATTGAACAGAAGTGAGCCCAGCACCAAAATAACGATGCCGGCAAAGTTGGCTATAAAAATAATGCCCGCAATACCGCCACGGCGGCGTTGCCTCCGGGTTTTTCCGAAGGGTGCCTGAAGCTTCTTTTTAGGATTCTTTGTAGCGATAGCCGACCCCATAAAGCGTCTCGATGGCATCAAACTCACCATCAACTTCGCGGAATTTCTTGCGCACACGCTTCACGTGGCTGTCAATGGTGCGGTCATCGACATAGACGCTGTCATCATATGCAGCGTCCATCAACTGATCGCGGCTTTTCACAAAGCCTGGCCGTTGGGCGAGCGCTTGCAACAAGAGGAATTCGGTCACCGTAAGGCGAACTGGCTTCCCCTTCCAATAAGAGGCATGGCGATTAGGGTCCATGGTCAAAGAGCCACGCGTGACGACCTTTTTGTCGTCTTCAGACGGACTTCCTTCATCTTCTACTGGGTCAACTGGACGAGAGCGGCGAAGAACTGCCTTCACCCGTTCCGACAGCAAACGCGTCGAGAAAGGCTTGCGGATGAAGTCATCAGCACCGACCGAAAAGCCGATTACCTCATCAATCTCATCATCCTTCGACGTCAGAAAGATAACGGGCAAGTCTGAGCTTTCCCGAACACGGCGCAGTAATTCGACGCCATCCATGCGCGGCATCTTGATATCAAGGATCGCAATGTCAGGCGGGTCCGAGATCAATGCCGGCAGAGCCGTGGCCCCGTCCGGATAGGTTCGCACGTCATAACCTTCACTCTGAAACAGAATTTCCAGGGAAGCGCGGATGTTTTCGTCGTCATCGACCAGAGCAATTGTCGTCATAAGCCCACTTATAAGGCGGTTTGTGGCCGCATGTTACCCCTCGCAAGGCAAGATTATGGCGAATAAAGCTAAGCTGCACAAATAAAAGGCTAGCTTGCCTTGGCGCGCTCTTCCAAGTCGAGCATCTCGTCAAGATAGGCCATAGCCAAATCTGTCAGCTCAAACTGAGGCTCGGTCCAAAAGTCCTCAACCCCGCTCGGAATGGCGGCATCCAGGACCGCGTGAATTTCGCTTTCATCATCATTCCACAAGATGGAGACATCGGCCAAGCGCGCAGCTTCGCGCCCAAGGCTTTGGATTATCACCCCATCATCCATGCGTTTGGCGCTGACCCGCAATAGAGTCAGGCCACCGCCAATCTCCTCCGAGATGTCCGCATAAGACAGGATGGCGTTGAGCAAAGCACCTGACGGCGGAGCAATTGGCACTGCCGTTGGTGCAGTCTTAGGCTTAGAGGCGCGACGACGGGACTTGGGGTAAGGAAGGATGGTCATGTTCAGGTCTCACTCTGTGTGTGAGTTGGTTATGAACTCTCACTACGACAAAATCGGGCGTAGAATTTGACCGCAATGAGTCTGCAATGAGTCCACCGAATATTTGGACGGGTCGGAGGGCTGAGGAGGTGCCGTTCACCATTGTTAGGCAGCAACGAGTCCTATATGCGGTCCGTCAATCAGCCGACGAAAGTTTCTGCTCCCATGACCAGCCATAATGACCTTGCAAACGCCATCCGCTTTCTTTCGATGGATGCCGTTCAGGCTGCCAATTCCGGTCACCCCGGCATGCCTATGGGCATGGCAGATGTGGCAACAATCCTGTTCACCAAGTTTCTGAAATTCGATGCTGAAGATCCCGAGTGGCAAGATCGCGACCGTTTTGTTTTGTCTGCTGGCCATGGTTCGATGCTGATTTACTCGCTGCTGCATCTTACTGGCTATGAAGCCATGACGATCGATCAATTGAAGAACTTCCGCCAGATGGGTGCCCTCACAGCAGGCCACCCTGAGTATGGCCACGTACCGGGGGTTGAAACGACCACCGGACCCCTGGGCCAAGGCATTTCCACCGCCGTCGGCATGGCGATGGCTGAGGCCCATTTGCGGGCAACTTTGGGCGCAGATGTTTGCGACCATCGCACGTGGGTTATCGCGTCGGATGGCGACTTGATGGAGGGCATTAGCCATGAGGCGATTTCCTTGGCAGGGCACCTCCGACTGAACCGCTTAATCGTCCTGTGGGACGATAATGAGATATCCATTGATGGGGCTTTGTCGGTTGCTGAAACAGGCGACCAGCTTCAGCGCTTTGATGCCGCCGGATGGCAAACAAGCCGGGTTGATGGCCATGATCCAATTGCGCTGGAAGCGGCCATGACCGCGGCTCTATCCTCTGACCGGCCGGTTCTGATCGCCTGCCGCACCCAAATTGGCTTTGGCTCCCCCAATTTGGCAGGAACCGCCAAAACCCACGGGTCGCCGCTTGGTGCTGTCGAGATTGAAGCGACACGCAAAGTACTCAATTGGCCACATGCGCCATTCTTTGTGCCCGACGAAATTGTAACTGACTGGCGCGCCGCTGGCAGCCGTGGCGCGAAAGCTAATGCGGATTGGCAAGCACGGTTGGCGAAGCGCTCCGATCACACCGCAATCAACGACCTTTTGAACTCAAAGATCGACCCCGCGCACCTGCGCACCCTCATCGAAGGCCATTGTGCCGCAATAGCTGAAAAAGCCCCAGCGCTTGCAACACGTGAGAGCTCTGGCGCGGCTTTGGAAGTGTTGGTTCCAGCCTTTGATCTGCTCATGGGTGGTTCAGCGGATTTGACAGGTTCGGTGAACACCAAAGTCGCTGGCATGAAAGGCTTTGGGGCAAATGCCTATCAGGAACGCTATGTCCATTACGGCGTGCGCGAACATGGCATGGCCGCTGCCATGAATGGCATGGCCCTGCATGGCGGCGTAGTGCCCTACTCCGGCACTTTCCTTGTATTTGCCGACTATTTACGTCCCGCCCTGCGCCTTGGTGCCCTGATGGAAGTCCGCACCGTGCATGTCTTGACCCATGACAGCATTGGCTTGGGCGAAGATGGGCCAACCCACCAACCGGTTGAAACCTTGGCTTCCCTGCGTGCTATCCCCAATGTCAATGTGTTCCGCCCTTGTGACCCCGTTGAAGTCGCTGAATGCTGGGAGTTAGCTTTGCTGTCGCCTAAGACGCCATCGGTCTTGTCCTTGACCCGCCAAAAGCTCGCCTTCCAACGTAAAGACGGGTCGCCAACCAATCGCAGTTCGCAGGGTGCCTATGTCTTGTCGCCAACGAGCCTGCCAGAAAAAGCGGTCTTGATCGCCACCGGTTCAGAAGTTGAGATTGCGATGAACGCGCAGGCCAAATTGGCTGAAGCCGGTATTGGCGTGCGTGTGGTGTCAGCCCCTTGCCTCGAGTTATTTGAGAGCCAAACGGCAGCCTATCAGGACGAAGTCCTTGGGGGCGATCTGCCGAAAATCGCAATTGAAGCTGCAGTTCGGTTCGGTTGGGATCGCTGGATTGGCCCGACGGGCACCTTTATCGGCATGAAGGGCTTTGGCGCGTCCGGGCCTTATCAAGCCCTTTACGCCCATTTCGGCATTACGAGTGAAGCCATCTGTGCGGCCGTTGAGGCACTTGGCTGATCTTGGCTGAGCCACACGTCTCGATCTTGATTGTTGCTTACAAGAGCCGGGCGCATTTGCCGCGCTTGTTTGATTGTCTTGACGCGCAGACGTTTCGCGATTTCGAGACTATTTTGATCGACAATGCCTCCCAAGACGGGATGGAGCCAGATGCGGCAACCCGGGCGCGGGCGACCCGATTTGTTGCCAATGCGCACAATACAGGCTTTGCGGCAGCCAATAATCAAGCAGCCAAGCTCGCACATGGCGCGTGGATCATCTGCCTTAATCCGGACGCCTTTCCAGAGCCAGACTGGTTGGAAGCCCTGATGGCGGGAATCCGGCGCTATCCGGACGCAACCGCCTTTGGCTCTACCCAGATTTTGGACGAGGACCCGCGTCTGCTGGATGGGGCGGGTGATGTCTATCATGCCTTTGGCATTCCGTTTAGAGGCGGCTATCGCAAGCCTTGGCCAAGTGACTTGGTCGATGGTCAGACCTTTAGCCCATGTGCAGCCGCTTCCATGTGGCGTGCAGACCAGTTTGCCCAATTAGGCGGGTTTGAAGAAAGCTATTTTTGTTATTGCGAAGACGTTGACTTAGGCTTTCGCCATCGTTTGGCGGGTGGGCTGGCGATACAGTTGGCAGACGCACAGGTCCGACATTTGGGGTCTCGGACTTTGCCGTCTATCACGGCACGCGCAACCGGCTTTGGACTTTTGTCCGCAACATGCCGGGGGCCCTGTTTTGGTTGTTGCTATTGCCCCATCTAGGGGCGACACTTTTGCTATGGGCGCACACAGCTTGGCGCGGCGCTGGGCCCGCCTATGGCCGTGGACTGTCAGACGGCTTCAAGGGTTGGGGCACCGCTTGGCAGGCCCGAAAGGCTATTCAAGCCAATCGAAAAGTCAGCCTGATGGGCCTCGCCTGCCAATTTGCCTGGTCACCTTTAAAACTCGCGCAACGCGCCATTGTGCTGCGCCAGATCCCTTGACCCTGACAGACTTCGCCAGATGCCGCGGTTGGTCGACTTCCGTGCCTTTAGCGCCGGCACAGATGTCTTTGTACGGATCAACGATCTGCCCGTCCGCCGGCTAGACAAACTCTTGCCCTGTAACTGGAAAACGACTTAACCGATCAGACCCAGCTTCGCGAAAAGCTCCCTCAAGATTGAAGCCATATTCACTTGCGCAGACACGCTGGGAGAAAAGCACCCGCCGAAGCCGGGCTGGAACGTATACGCGCCCGCCGATTGCGCGGCCATTTAGGGTCACCCCCCTTTTTTTGTTGCTGGTCTTTCAATGCCTCATATGATACAAATCCTTACTCTATAAACACCATAGTGGTAGGATATATAT
>JBEAVQ010000054.1:0-20642 GCA_041160865.1 Pseudomonadota bacterium
GGGTCATAGGCCCCGGTTGAAGGGACATGGTCTTCAGCAAAGGCGATTTGGAAGTCCATGCCCATAACGTCGTGGTAGAATTCCACTGTCTCCTTGGCATCGCGACAGCGATAGGCGACGTGGTGAATACCCAAAAGCTGGCTCATATTTGCTCCTGCTACTTAATTCTCGTCCGCGTAGATCGCGACACGCGCGGGACTAGTTGCACTCATTTGCGCGCGGTACATGCCAGGCGTGTTCATACTGGAAACGGTTTGGCCCCGTGCATTGACGACAATCACGCCGCCATCGCCACCCAATGCCGTGAGATCCTTTTTCATGACAGCGTCCGCCGCATCTTGCAGGTTCATGCCGGGCTCGGACGCCTTGTCACAAATCGCGCGGGCAACGCCCAAGCGGATGAAATACTCGCCCGTCCCGGTGCCAGAGACCGCGCAAGCAGCCGTGGCATAAGTACCCGCCCCAATTACCGGCACATCGCCGACGCGCCCCCATTTCTTGCCCGTCAGGCCGCCCGTCGAAGTGCCTGCGACCAACACGCCCTTGGTGTCGCGCACGACAATGCCGATCGTGCCAAAACGCGCTTCGCCAGACTTGGCTGCATTGGGGCCAGAGCGGACGGGGCCGTCATTATTGAGACCAGCGGGCTTCTGCGGGATCGGCATTTTCTGTTCGGTCAGAACTTCTTCCAGAATTTGCCAGCGCCGGGCCGTCAAGAAAAAAGTGTTAGGCACTTGCTCGAGACCTTGATCTCGCGCGAACTGATCTGCGCCATCGCCAATCAGAAAGACGTGCGGGGTCTTTTCCATCACGGCACGTGCGGCACTGATCGGGTGCCTCGTTGTCAGCATACCAGCAACGGCGCCAGCCTTCAGGCCCGGCCCCACCATGATGGCTGCATCCAACGTCGCCTTGCCCGAAGCATCAATAGCTGCACCGCGGCCTGCGTTGAAAAGGGGATTGTCTTCTAGATATTGGGCTGTGGCTTCAACGGCGTCGATGCCGTCGCCACCCTTCCGCAAGATGCTGGCCCCAATCTCAATCGCTTCCGCCAAGGCAGCACGATACGCTCTGTCTTGTTCCGGCGTCAGGTCTTTGCGTTCAATGACGCCAGCCCCGCCGTGCACAGCAATCGACCAAACGGGAATGGGGGCAGACGGAGTGGCGAGGAAGGTGCGGGTCTTCTCCGGCCCGTCGCCCATCTGGGTGGTCATGGTGCAGGCACCCAGTGCCAAACTCAATGCCATAATCCCGGAAGGCGCTACTAATTTGCCCATTATAAACCGCTCCCCTGTGGCCTTAGCCTTGCAATACCCCGCGCCGAATTTGGTCCAATTCGATGCTTTCAAACAAGGCTTTGAAATTGCCTTCTCCAAAACCCTCGTTTCCTTTTCGCTGGATAAATTCAAAAAAGATAGGCCCAACGGCATCCTTGCCGAAGATTTGCAACAATAGACCTTGGCCCTCGCTCGGTGCGCCGTCGATCAAGATTCTGCGTTGGCGCAGGGCTTCGACGTCGTGGCCATGGCCGGGCAAGCGGGTGTCGATCAAGTCGAAATAAGTGTCGATCGTGTCTTGCAACTCCACACCCCGGGCACGCAATTGATCGACAGTCGTCAACAAGTCGGTCGACCCCATGGCAATGTGCTGGATGCCTTCGCCCTTATAGCGTTGCAGGAATTCCTCGATCTGGTCGGTCTTGCCTGCGTCGCCTTTACTCTCGTTCAAGGGGATACGGATTTTGCCGCAAGGGCTGGTCATTGCCTTGGAGAAGAGGCCGGAGACTTTGCCTTCAATGTCAAAATAGCGGATCTCGCGGAAGTTGAAGATGCGCTCATAATAGTCCGCCCACACATCCATTTTGCCGCGGAAGACATTGTGGGTCAGGTGGTCGAGATAAGTTAGACCAGTCGCATTCTTTGCTTCCTCTTCGGCGGCACCGGGAATGGGTTTAAAGTCCACATCATAAATGCTTTGCGCCCCATAGCGATCGACCAGATAGATGAAAGCTCCACCAATGCCCTTGATAGCTGGGATGTCTAGTTCCATCGGTCCGATCGGGCTGTCCACGGCTTCTGCGCCGCGCGCGATGGCCTCGCGAAAGGCTTGGGCGGCGTCTTTGACCCGAAATGCCATCGCATTGGCAGATGGACCGCGCTGTTCACGAAACTCTGCGGCCTGGCCCACTGGTTCCATATTGATGATAAAGTTGATATCGCCCTGCTTAAAGCGAATTACATTCTTGGAGCGGTGCTGCGATACCGCCGTAAAGCCCAATTGGCGGAAGTAGGTGGCCAAGGCATCAGGGTCGGGGCTTGTGAATTCAACAAACTCAAAGCCATCAGTGCCAAGTGGGTTTTCAAACAAATCCGCCATAGGGTGCTCCAACCAAGAAAACCCGATTATAGTTTCATTTGTTACTAATTGCCAAGATGGGTGCGCGCTTATTTTGCCAGTTTTTCGGCCTGTTCTTCCAGCTTGCGCAGCATCATATCGAGGCGTTCGGCTGCATGCCCGCCAATCACCTCGATCAAGGATTTCTCAAAGGCGAGCGCGACAGGGGCCACGTCTTGTACGATGGAGACGCCGGCGGCAGTTAAGCTCAATTCCACGGCCCGGCGGTCTTTGTCGCTGGGCTTGGACTGGACAAGGCCGCGCGTGATTAGGGCTTGTGCGGCACGGCTTACGGTTACTTTATCCATTGCCGTGCGGCTGACCAAGGTTTGCTGCGACAGGGGTTGGCCTTCCGAAAGGATCGCCAGCAAGCGCCATTGCGGGATCGTCAACCCGAAGCGCGCCTCATAGGCTTTCGAGATCAGCGCGCTGACCTTGTTCGACGCCACGCTGAGCCGATAAGGGAGGTAGGATTCTAGATTGAGTGGCTTCATGATCTCGACGTCCGTCCAGTTTGGAAACAAGTTATCCAACCTGCGTCTCAGGCGCGGTAGTAACAAAGGCTGGGTGAGCGCGTGCTTTTGCGTCTGCCGCAACTAAAAGCGGGAAGGGCGCAAGGTCGACGCCATAACGACGGGCATTATTCATCTGCGGTACCAAGCAAATATCAGCCAAAGTGGGAGTTGGCCAAAACAAATAGCCCTGTCCTTCATCCCAGCCGCGCTTGGCAGTCTCCGCTTCTAAAGCGACAAAGCCCTTAGCGATCCAGTCGGCGCACCATTGGATTGTGCGGGCTTCATCGGCTCCAAAATCGGCAATCAGTTTGCGTCGAACCCCGAGATTTTGGACCGGGAAGATATCGCTCGCGATGGCATGGGCAAAGGCACGACACAAAGCGCGTTGCCAAGGATCCGCCGGATAAAGGCTCGGCTCTGGGATGGTGTCTTCCAGCCAGTCCATAATAGCGAAGGATTGGGTCAGAACACCTTGCTCGGTCACAATCGCGGGAACCCTGCCTTCGGGGTTGAGGGCTTGGTAGGCTTCTGACAGGTGGTCATTGGCAATCAAGGAGACCACGTGGCTTTCACTTGCCACCCCCTTTAAAGCCAGAGCGATGCGGACCCGGTACGAGGCTGAGGAATGAGAAAACGTGTGTAATTGAAGCATGGGTGTTCCTAGCATAAAGCGCACGTGGTCACCATATCGGCCAGGTATCGAACTCTAAACGTGCTGTGATCCTGACCAATGGGGCCCTGCGCACGATCTTCCAGCCACCCAAAGCGGACCTGCACACAAAATCGTGTAGTAATCATGTCTTGCATCCAATGGGCTGCGGCATGATATTAGAGGCAATCATTGCGGCGGAAGTCTGCTCGCATGTTGAAAAGGAAAGAAAATGAACGACCAGAATAGGTTTCAAGCTCAAGCGATCCCAGCCGGGAACACGATGGACATGTCCGTCGACGCTGGCCTGCGGAGCGTCTACAATAAGATGGGTCTTGGCTTGGTGCTCTCGGGTATCTTGGCCTATATCACCTCGTCAGTGCCCGCAGTTCGCGAGATGTTGTTCGTCGTATCCGATGGACGTGTTGGCTACACGACTTTGGGTATGATCGTCGCCTTCTCGCCGATGGCCATTTTGTTGATATCGATGTTTGCAATGCGCAATCCATCAAAGACTGGCGCCAACTTGCTCTACTGGACAATTGTTACGCTGATCGGCGCGGGCTTGGGTGTTTTGGCATTGCGTTACACCGGCCAGTCGCTGGCTTCGACCTTCTTCATCACCGCTTCTGCTTTTGGCGCTTTGTCGCTCTGGGGCTATACCACCAAGCGTGATCTGACGGGTTTTGGCTCGTTCTTGATCATGGGCATGTTTGGTTTGATCTTGGCCAGCATCGTCAACATCTTCCTTCAAAGCCCTATGATAATGTTCGTCATCTCTGGCTTGGGCGTGTTGATCTTCTCTGGCTTGATCGCCTTTGACACCCAGCGCTTGAAATTCGAGTATTATTACTTGAAGGGTGACCACACCGCGATGTCTGTTGCCACCAGCATGGGTGCGTTGAGCCTCTATCTGAACTTCATCAACTTGTTCCAGTTCTTGCTCAGCTTCTTGGGCGACCGCGAATAGGCTGATTGCCACCGCTAAAACGAAAGCCCGCTGACGCAGGTCGGCGGGCTTTTTCTTTGACTGGAAATCGCGTTACCCCTCATCATCCCCCTCGTCCAACACATCGTCGAGCAGGTCTTGCGATTGGGCGAAGGGCAGGGTGGCGATAGATGCGCTGCCCGGCAAGGTCTCAACGGCCCGCAATTGGCGACCCAGCACATTCTCGCGGGTGCGCGCTTGTTGCACCACAGTCTTGGCCTGATCCAGCTTGTCCTCAACCTTTTTGAGTACGCCGCCAAACTTCTCAAATTCCTGCTTCACCTTACTCAGCACCTGCCAGACTTCGCTGGAGCGCTGCTGGATCGCCAGGGTCCGGAAACCCATACGCAGGCTCGTCAAAGTCGCCATAAGGGTTGTGGGGCCTGAGACCAGAACTTTGAAGTCCCGCTGTAGGCTGTCCACAAGGCCAGGCCTACGCACCACTTCGGCAAACAGGCCTTCGGTTGGCAGGAACATGATGGCAAAGTCGGTTGTGTGCGGTGGCGCGATATACTTCTCAAAAATGTCCTTGGCAGCGATCTTGATCGCCTTTTCAAGGCCCTTCTGGGCGGCATCGATGCCAGCCGTGTCAGCCCGCTCTGAAGCGTCAATTAAGCGCTCATAATCTTCCACCGGCAGCTTGGCATCGATTGGCAACCAGACCGGCGTGTCGCCGTCATTGGGTAACCGGATGGCAAATTCGACCCGTTGATTGCTGCCGGGTTTGACTTCAACATTCTGGGCATATTGCTCTTGGCTCATGGCTTGTTCCAACAACATGCCCAAGGTGGCCTCCCCCCATGTGCCGCGCGCTTTCACATTGGTGAGAACGCGCTTGAGGTCGCCCACACCTGTCGCAATCGTCTGCATCTCGCCAACAGACTTGAACACTCGCTCCAATTGCTCGTTCACTTGTGTGAAGGAAGCCCCCAAGCGCTGCTCCAGTGTGCCTTGCAGCTTTTCATCGACCGTGACCCGCATTTGCTCGAGCTTGGCTTCATTTTCTTGCCGCAGCACATCGAGGCGACCTTCAACGGTCTGGCGGAGTGCAAGCGCTGTGCGGTCATTGGCCTCCATCATTTCCTTGATCTGGGTCTGCGCTTTGGCGAGGCCTTCGGTTTGAGAACGTCCTTGGACAGTCATGCCCTCGAGCAAGCCTGACGACAGGGTGGCGATGGCTTTATTGACCTCCTCGCGCAGCGCGCGGCTGTCTTCACTGGTTGCCGTGCGATACTCAGCTAGACTGGCTCCAAAGGCGTCGAGACGCTCTCGCTGGGCAGCAGACATAACATCGATCAAACGCTGTAAATCTTGAGCGATCCCGGCCATGCGATTGGCCATTTCTTCGCGTGCTTGAATATTCTGACGTTGGGCTTCTTCGCGGACCGAGGTGATTCCTGTCTGCAAGTCCTGACGATAATCCACAAAGCGCACATTCATATCTTCGATTCGGCGTCCCAGCTGGGTTAAGGGGCGGTTTGAACGCGTCAGCGCAAAATAGAGCGCGACCAAAAGGATCAAGAGATAAAGCCCTATAACGGCCATGAGGTTCAAGAATTCTGGTGTCAATGTTTCGGGGCTCGTGGAGGGGGGCATGTCTAAGATGTCCTTGCGACTCAATCTGGAAATAGTCTGACGCGTTTGTGCCACAGCCGGTGCCGGGCTCACACAGACGGCGGCAGTCTAAACCTGTTCTACGACAGATCAGGACGTAGTCCAGCTGTAGGTGGGATGGGACTAGCAAGTCGGGAGATAAAAAAAGGCCGCGCCATGGTTAAGCGCGGCCACCCTCTTGCGAGAGCCAAAAGGGCGTCTCCTCCCCGAAACGCCGCCGGACCGAAGTCCAAGCACCGTTTTTGTGACAATCTGTCACGTTTCTGTCAAGTCCCTTGGACTCTCTGTTGCAGCAAAGCCAATCAAGCCGCATTCCGCGCAGGGATTAGACGACCTCATAGTCCGCCCAAACAACCGAGCTGACAGCCTCCGCATAGGATTTACAATTGCCGCCCCAATTCTGGGTGATATGGCCTTTGTCGTTCTTGTACCAAGAATTACAGCTTGGATCGGCCCAGACAGTATGACCCAATCCATTTTGCAAGTCAGCAATAAAGCGAGCTTGCGCCTCTGGCTTTACGGCGGCGGACTTGACCTTCTGTTCGATCAAGCCTGCCAACATCGCCTGCACATACTCAATCTGACGCTCGAGCATGTAGGTAATCGAATTGTGGCCCAGATTGGTGTGCGGGCCGTAGAGCATAAAGAAATTAGGGAAGCCTTTGGTCGTAATGCCCAGATAAGCTTCAGGACCCTCTGCCCATTGATCAGCGAGATGGGTGGCGTTTTGGCCGACCACGTCCAAGCTCCAATGCCAACCCGTTGTTTCAAAGCCGGTAGCATAGATCACTACGTCGAGATCATAATGAGTGCCCGATGCAACCTTGACGCCGGTGGCATCAAAGCCTTCAATTCGGGCTGTCTCTAAGGTCACATGATCTTGTGTGAGGGCGGGATAGAAGGTGTCGGTAAACAGAAAGCGCTTACACCCGACAGCATAGTCGGGCGTGAGTTTGGCGCGCAATTCTGGATCGGTAATTTGCTTTTCCAAATGCCGTTTGGCGATGTCTGCATAGGCAGCTCGCCCCTCCGGCGTCCAACTAAAGGTTTGCCAGAAATAGGTATCAGCAGTGTCAAAGATCATCGCCCGATTGCGGGCACCGAGGTCCATTGCGGCCTGCGGATTGCTCAGCAGGAGGGCGATCTCAGTTGCCGGAATCTCGCGGTCGCCACGAGGCCCGATATAATTGGCGGAGCGTTGAAACATGACCAAAGAACCCGCCACTTTCGCGACTTCGGGAATCAATTGCACCGCGCTGGCGGCAGAGCCAATAACGCCGACGCGCTTACCCTTCAAATCCACGTCATGGTTCCAAGCCGCCGAATGCATGCTGGCTCCAAGGAAGCTCGATTGCCCCGGAATTTGGGGAATTGCAGGCCGGTTTAATTGGCCAAGCGCGGAGATGATTGCCCCCACCTGCCGAACTTGGCCGTCGGCGGTGGTTAAGGTCCAGCTTTGCGCGGCCGCATCCCAAATCGCAGAAATTGCTTCGGTGTTGAGGGACAAGAGCGGCTCTAAACCAAAGCTAGTGACCAATTGTTCGCAATAGGCTTGGATCTCGGCCGAGCTTGGGTAGGTATTGGTCCAGTGAATTGCTGGCGCAAAGCTATATTGATAGAGCGCGACCGGCACATCGCAGGAACAGCCTGGATAGGTGTTTTGCGCCCAAGTGCCACCGACTTTCGACCCTTTTTCGAGCAAGATCAGATTCTGATAACCAGTTTGTTTGAGCTGTATGGCTGCTGCCAAGCCACCTAAGCCGGCGCCGATAATTGCGATGGGGGTTGAATGATCCATAAACGTCGCTCCCAATTTATTATTGTGGACGCTACGATCATACAAAACTGGCTGGCTTACAATGCCCTTTGAAGGCGCGATCTCAGGGCTGAAGGTCACCGAAAGCCAAACGGTGCGCACGCGTCACGGTCCCGCCCACACCAGCCAACTTTAAATCTAGGGTGCGCGCCGCCCAATCCACATCGATAAGGCCGAAATTGATCGGCCCATAGCCATCGCCAATCCGATTGGTATCAGGTTCCCGTACCCAATCGGTACCAGGTGCCGTGCGATAACCTTTATTGATGCCAGAGGCGGTTAAGTCAGTCAGCGGATAGGCCACCCCGGTTGTCTGTTGATGGATCGAGCCATAATGGCGATCACCTGAGGCAAAGACGACACCTTGGGCTTTGGTTTTAACAATCAGGTCAAACAAGCGTTGCTGGGCGCGTGGGAAATTGCCCCAACGTTCCCAGCCGTGGCCATCGGCAATGACCTGGATGGAGGAGATAATCAGGCGCAGATCGGCAGGCTTTTTCAGTTCTTCTTCCAGAAACGCCCATTGCGCTGCCCCTAAGACATCTGCGTTAGAGCTCGGCGAATGGGGGATATAGCGTTCCCTGCGGGGTGCATTGCTCTGGTCAGTGGGTAGCAAAGGGTCACGAAAATAGCGGGTGTCCAAGAGGATGACTTGCAAGACTTGGCCCGGCTGTCCTGTACGAAAAGCTCGATAAATGCCAGGGCGCTGCCGGATGGGACTGTTGGATGGGACATTCCAAAAGCTTGCGAACATGGATTGCGCGCGTTGTTTATAAGCAAAGTCGCCACCACCATCATTAAGGCCATAATCATGGTCATCCCAGGCCGCTTCTGTTGGCGTCGACGCCACTAGTGAGCGAAATGGTTCTGATCCAGCAAGCTTCCCATAGGCCTCTTTAAGGCTGGGCAGATCCGGGTTGGTTGGCGAGCCCGAGCCGTAAACATTGTCGCCCATCATGATCACAAGATCGGGCTTGGCAGCTTCAACATCGCGAAACAGGCTTAAGTCCATCGTCGGATCTGAGCAGGAAGTTAGTGCCATGCGTGACACCGCCCGATTGCCCAATTTCGGGCTGATGGGCGCGCGGGGAAAATCGGGTAAATCTTCGACGAAGGGCGTGCGCGTGAGGCAACCAGACAAAGATAGCGTGGCGAGAGCGGTACCGGCCCCCAAGGTTAGAAACTGGCGTCTTTGAAACATGGTTTCCCCATTAATCCTGCTGCGCGTCATTTTGATGACAAGGAGAGGCTGAGTCGCATTACGAATGAATAGATAGGCCATCTGCCACTCAAGGTTTTGGCTTTGTGCCGGTCTCGCCGCGTTCAATCCAGAGGATAATGTCTGCAAGCCACGTTTCTAAGCGGGCGAGGCTTGCCTGCTTCTCGCGTACTTCCGACAAGCGTGTTTGCATCGCCGCTAGTTTCTCCGCTTTGGTCATGCTGCCATTCTCCCACGCCTGCATGAGAGCTCGGATATCTTTCAACCGAAAGCCTAAAGTTTGGGCTAGTTTGATTGAAGCCAAGCGGTCGACATGGGCGTGACCATAAGTACGATAGCCATTGCCGCGACGGTCGTCGTCAGGCGTTAAAAGGCCCAGCTTTTCATAAACGCGGATGGTCGAACGCTTCAGCCCGCTGATCCGTTCAAGTTCCCCAATATTCATCGCCACAAACCCTCTTGACCGTGCACTATAGTTCACAGTGTAGGCCTGTGCCGCGCGCAGCGCAAACCTCACTGAAACGAAAGTTTATCATCATGCCTTCTACTTCACTTCCCCGACAAATCTTGCTCACGGGTGCTTCAACCGGCATTGGCCGCGCCACGGCGTTACATCTGGCCGCGCGCGGTTGGCATGTGCTTGCGGGCATTCGCAAACCTGAAGATGGAGAGGCACTCCTTCAAGCCAGCGCGTCTGGGTGCCTTGAACCCGTGTTACTGGACGTTACTCGCGACGACCATATTCAAGCCTTCGTGGACGGTCTCAACGCGTCTGGAAGGCCCCTTCATGCCCTGATCAATAATGCGGGCTTTAATTATATGTCACCCTTTGAGGGCACCGAGTCGCAGAAGATTGAAGCTGTGATGGCGACAAATCTCTTTGGGCTTGCGCATCTCACCCGCGCCCTTTTGCCTTCTCTTAGGGCTGGCGCAACTTTAGAGAAACCTGCCCATATTCTGAACTTAGGCTCAATTGGCAGTCTGATCGGCATACCCTGGGAGGCATGGTATCACGCCAGCAAATTTGCCCTTTTTGGCCTTTCGGAAAGTTTGCAGAATGAAGTGTTTGCCCAAAATATCAAAGTAACGGTGGTCTGTCCGGGCGGCATCCGAACCCCCTTTGTACAAAAGTCCGAAGCTGGGGCCGAAGCCAGCCTGGCGGGCCTAGCTCCTGAGCTCTTGGGTCTTTATCAGGCAGGTATGCGGAAATTGGTTGGCTCAGTTGGGATGGTTGAGCGGTTTGGGTCAGACCCAATCCAAGTTGCCCGCGCCATCGCGGGTATTTTAGTCTCGCGAAATCCGCCGTTTCGTCGATTGGTTGGCACTGATGCGCAGGTCATGGCTGCTTTGCAAGCAGTTTTGCCGCGGCGGATGTTGCAAGCCCTCTTGCGCAGCGCTTTCGGCAGCTAGCAAGGGAAGCGAGGGCTGCCACCACCATGTTTCATGGCAGCAGCCCTAGCATCCTTAGGCTTAATTCAGATCAAAGCGATCCAAATTCATGACTTTAGTCCAAGCAGCCACAAAGGCATCGACGAAGCGGGCGTTGCCATCATGGCTGGCGTAGACTTCTGCCAAAGCTCGCAACTGCGAGTTAGAGCCGAAGACCAAATCCACCCGTGATGCGGTCCAGACGATTGCTCCAGTCTTGCGGTTGCGGCCTTCAAAGAGGCCTTGGGCTTTTGTGGATGGGGCCCAAACCACATCCATATCGAGCAAGTTCACGAAGAAGTCTGCGGTCAAGGTCTCCGGCGCGTTGGTAAGCACCCCTTCGCTCGTACCAGAAGTATTGGCACCCAACACCCGCAAGCCGCCAACAAGCACCGTCATTTCCGGCGCACTGAGGGTCAGAAGCTGGGCTCGGTCCACCAAAAGCTCTTCAGCTGAAACGGAGAGATCAGACTTCTGATAGTTGCGGAAACCATCGGCGACAGGTTCCATAACTTGGAACGAAGCCACATCGGTCTGCTCTTGGCTGGCATCCATCCGCCCCGGGGTGAAGGGAACTTCGACAGAGTGACCGGCCTTGGCAGCAGCTTGCTCAATCCCGACTGAGCCTGCCAGAACGATCAAATCCGCCAAAGAGACCTTCTTATTGCCAGTGGCCTTCGCGTTGAAACCAGCTTGGATAGCACGCAAATGATCCAGCGCCTTGGCCAATTGTTCTGGCTGATTGACTTCCCAGTCTTTCTGAGGGGCCAGAGCGATCCGCGCCCCATTGGCCCCACCGCGCTTATCCGATCCACGGAAGGTGGACGCCGATGCCCAAGCCGTTGACACCATTTCAGAGACCGTTAAACCGGAAGCTCCAATCTCTGCCTTCAATGCAGCAATATCTGCTGCATTTACCAAGTCGTGGTCACGGGCTGGGATTGGATCTTGCCAGATTAGTTCCTCTGCAGGAACCCAAGGGCCAAGATGCAGGGTGCGTGGGCCCATGTCGCGGTGGGTCAGTTTAAACCAGGCCCGTGCAAAGGCATCGGCAAACTGATCTGGGTTTTCATGGAACCGCTTGGAAATTGGTCCATAGATGGGGTCAAACCGCAGCGCGAGGTCAGTGGTGAACATGACGGGTGCATGGCGCTTGTTAGGGTCATGCGCATCAGGAACCATGCCATGGGCATCAGCTTCTGCGGGCACAAACTGGATCGCACCAGCCGGGCTCTTGGTTTGCACCCACTCATAGCCAAACAGATTGTCGAAATAGTTGTTGTCCCACTGAATAGGATTGTTCGTCCAAGCGCCTTCTAGGCCGCTGGTGATGGTGTAGACGCCATTTCCGCTGCCAAAGCTATTACGCCAGCCAAAGCCTTGCTCCTCAATCGTCGCGCCTTCAGGCTCTGGGCCGACATATTTTCCGGGGTCTGCAGCGCCATGGGCTTTCCCGAATGTGTGACCGCCTGCAATCAGAGCGACGGTTTCTTCGTCATTCATCGCCATGCGGCCAAAGGTATCGCGAATATCAAAAGCTGAAGCCAAGGGGTCTGGCACGCCATTGGGGCCTTGTGGATTTACATAGATTAGGCCCATTTGGACAGCTGCCAAAGGATTTTCCAGGTCGCGCTCGCCCGAATAGCGTTGGTCGTCCAACCAGCTCTTCTCTTTGCCCCAATAGATATCTTCTTCAGGCTCCCACACATCCGCGCGGCCACCGGCAAAGCCAAAAGTCTTGAAGCCCATGGATTCAAGGGCGCAATTGCCAGTAAGGATCATGAGGTCGGCCCAGGAAATGGCGCTGCCATATTTCTGTTTGATTGGCCACAAGAGGCGACGGGCCTTGTCGAGGTTGCCGTTGTCGGGCCAACTGTTCAAAGGCGCGAACCGCAAGGTTCCTGCACCTGCACCACCCCGGCCGTCGCCGGTGCGATAAGTGCCAGCGCTATGCCAAGCCATCCGGATGAAGAAGGGGCCATAATGGCCGTAATCGGCTGGCCACCAGTCTTGCGACTGGGTCATCAAGGCCATTACATCGGCTTTCAGCGCGTCGAGGTCCAAAGCTTGGAAGGCAGCAGCATAATCAAAGCCATGCGCCATCGGGTTAGACAGGCTGGTATGCTGATGCAGCATTTTCAGATTCAGTTGGTTTGGCCACCAATCGCGATTTGATTGCGTTCCGACTTTTGCGGGTTGGCCGCCGCTATGCATTACGGGGCATTTGCCTTGGGTTTCCATGTTCACGTCCTCTTCCTCAATCAATTTGAGTCTTATATTGCCCCTACGGCAGAAAGTCATATTGGTCCAATCGATTGTGCACCGATGATCAATAGTTTTTATCTATGTTGATTGGCGTATCCGACTTTGGTGGCGGACATTAGGTCGTTTTGTGCAGGCGACTTTGATAAAAGCTCGGCTTATTTATCACGATCCCCGCCGCCTCATCCAAGGCTATCACGGCACGCGAAAGCGCCATATATTCTGCGCCGCCAGGCCGATAGGCTTGCGCCATGGTCAATAGCTGATCGCGATAAGCGCGTAAGCGCTCAAAATCCTGCTCTGGGGCAAGGAGGCCAAGATAAGAACGAGCAACCATGGCCGGCACTATGTTCTTATTTTGTTCTTTTGCAAGTTCTAAAAGCGCTCCATCGGCTGCTAGATGACATCAGGGTGTGGATAGCACGGTATAAGTATGCCAGCTGCTTTCCTTGACGCTTCCGTCACTTTGGCTTCCTATGCTGATAATCCGTCTGCGATGGGCGGAAATCCTGGGGAGGAAAATACATCATGACACCACTTTTAACGGTATTGGCTTGGACTTTGGTTTTGGCTTTTGTCCAAATTCTCTTGTTTGACGTTGCTCGGACCGGCCAATATGGCTTGAAATGGAATATGGGTGCCCGCGATGAAACCATGCCGCCGCTCTCGGCGATGGCAGAGCGTTTGCGTCGCGCGCAAGACAATCTCTATGAGACGTTACCTTTGTTTATTGCCGCGGTCTTAATCGCGTTTGTAGCCGGTAAGGAAAATACAATCACCGTTCTGGGCGCGCATATCTATCTATTCGGACGGATCCTTTATGTGCCGCTTTATGCCTATGGGGTGAAGACCATTCGCTCTTTAGTTTGGGTCGGCTCTACGATTGGTCTCGGCATGGTCATCGTTCCCTTGCTCTTGGGCTAATTGCGCCAACCCACACGCGCAGCATCCAGCGCCTCACAAACGGGCGCTGGATGCTCCTTCTACCGCGTAGGTCCGGAGCTGACTGGACAAGTCGGGCGGGACGCGCAAGATCCCCTCTGATGTCTTGTCAAATCAGATGATGGAAACCCGATGATGCCCGCCAATGCCCTTCGCCAAGCCACTTTTGCCCTAGTCAGCATAAGCCTCGCGGCGTTTGCTTTTGAGCCGGCACTCGCCAAGACCCCACCGTCAGAGCGTGCCGCGCGCGCCTTACATGAGCGAATTTTGACGCTCGACACTCATCTCGATACCCCGGCCGTGGTTGCTCGCCCGGGCTTTGATATTCTCAAGCACAATGATTGGAAAACAGCACTCGCCCAGGTCGATGTGCCGCGTATGAAAGATGGTGGTCTCGATGGGGGTTTTTGGGTGATCTATACCGCTCAAGGTCCGCGTACACCCGAGGGCCTGAACGCCGCTCGTGATGCAGGCCTGATGCGGGCGGTGGTGATCCGCGAAATGCTGGCGCGCAGCCCTAAGTACTTTGGTCTTGCCTTAAAGGCAGATGATGCGGCCAAGATCGCAGCAGAGGGCAAGCGCGTCGTCTTTATGTCAATCGAGAATTCCTATCCTTTGGCCAAAGACGTCTCGCTCTTGCAGACCTATTACAAACTAGGTGTGCGCCTCGTCGGGCCGGTTCATTTTGCCAATAATGATTGGGCCGATAGTTCAACCGATAAGGCTGAATGGGGCGGCCTTAGCCCACTTGGCAAGGAATTGGTGGCAGAGGCCAATCGTTTGGGGATGGTCCTCGACCAGTCGCATGCTTCTGACCAAGTGCTGGACCAGATGCTTGAATTATCAACTGCCCCTATCATCGCCTCTCACAGCGGCTGCAAGGCGATTTATGACCACCCGCGCAATTTGGACGATGACCGCCTCAAGGCCTTGGCCGCCAAGGGCGGGGTGATCCAAATGAATGCCTTTGGTGCCTATTTGAAAGCTTTGCCGCAATCGCCAGAACGTCGGGCAGCGCTAGCCAAGCTTGCCGCGGCTTATCCCAATCTCGCCAGCCGCAGCCAAGCAGATCAGGATGCGTTCCGTCAAGCCCGCGTGCGCTTGGACGAGGAATTGCCCGAGAACCGCGCAACCTTTGATGATTTCATGGCCCATCTTCTCCACGCCATTAAACTGATCGGTGTCGATCATGTCGGCATTGGGCTTGATTGGGATGGCGGTGGCGGTGTCGTCGGTCTCGAAGATGCCTCAAAAGTCTGGAAAATCACGCAAGCCCTGATGGCAGAAGGCTATTCCGAAGCAGATATCGCCAAGATCTGGGGCGGCAATGTGCTGCGAGTCATGCGTGAGGCCGAAGCCAAGGCGCAGAAATAGGCCGACGGGGGCAGGCACCTTTGCCAAACTGGCTAAAGCGGCTAGAAGTCTTCTATGACCGGGTTAAACAGCCAATTCCTAACCGCTTTACGTCTCCAAGTTGATTTCGCCGCCATGGCGCGCATCGGCAAAACAGCGCTTGGCAATCGACTGATCGCCCCAGTTCAAGGTGGCCGATTTGAAGGCCCGCGTCTGACTGGCGATGTTTTGCCCGGTGGAGCCGATTGGGCGCTTTATCGCGGCGAAGACCGCATGTTGGTTGACGTGCGTCTGACGCTAAAGACTGATGATGGCGCGCTAATTTATCTTACCTATCAAGGCGCGTTGCGGACTACGGCGGAGGATATGACACGATTTAAGAAGGGTGAGATCCTATCGCCCGAAGCCTTCAACCTGCGCACGGTCACGCGGTTTGAGACCGCCGCCGCCCAGTATGACTGGTTGAACGACATGATTGGCATTGGCGTCGGCACGCAGGAGCCGACGGGCGTCGTCTACCAAATTTTTGAAGTGCTCTAGC
Source organism: Pseudomonadota bacterium (assembly GCA_041160865.1). Classification (GTDB taxonomy): domain Bacteria; phylum Pseudomonadota; class Alphaproteobacteria; order Caulobacterales; family Aquidulcibacteraceae; genus Aquidulcibacter. Next base: position 15,722 of record JBEAVQ010000054.1, read on the forward strand.
CCGCACTGGTGCGATGGCTTTACAAGCTGACGTCAATGGCATTAGCCAGACCCAATTCCTGCGCGTGAAGGGTCCTGACTGTGCCGACTGATATTGAAATTGCTCAAGCCACGACACCAAGGCCCTTGACCGAAGTGGCAGCTAAAATTGGTATTCTAGCCGACGCCCTGATCCCTTTTGGCCGCACCAAAGCAAAGTTGGATACGGCAAGATTGGCTCCTCGCAAGTCCGCCCAAGATGCAGCGCTGATTCTTGTCACCGCGATGAGCCCGACGCCCGCAGGCGAAGGCAAAACCACTACCACTATCGGTCTAGGAGATGGCCTAGCGCGGCTCGGCAAGTCGGTTGCCATTTGTTTGCGTGAACCCTCACTTGGTCCGTGCTTTGGCCAGAAAGGTGGTGCGACGGGTGGCGGGCACGCCCAAGTTATCCCGATGGACGAGATCAATCTCCATTTCACAGGCGATTTTCACGCCATTACGGCGGCGCACAATCTGTTGGCGGCCATGGTCGATAATCACCTTTATTGGGGCAATGCTCTTGGGATAGATCCACGAAAAGTGGTGTGGCGAAGGGTGATGGACATGAATGACCGCGCGCTTCGCTCGATCGTGACATCTCTCAGCGCTAATGGCCAACCGGTCGAGACAGGCTTTGACATCACCGTCGCGTCGGAAGTGATGGCGATCTTTTGTTTGGCAACAGATTTGGCAGACCTTCAAGCGCGATTGGGTGCCATCATCGTCGCCTATCGGAAAGACCACAGCCCCGTCACCTGCGCCGATTTGAAGGCTGAAGGGGCGATGACGGCCCTCTTGAAAGAGGCGTTTGAGCCTAATCTTGTTCAGACACTTGAAGGCAATCCAGCCCTGATCCATGGCGGGCCTTTCGCCAATATTGCCCATGGCTGCAACAGTGTGGTCGCCACTAAGACCGCCATGGGCCTAGCCGATTTTGTGGTGACCGAAGCTGGCTTTGGGGCCGATTTGGGCGCTGAGAAATTCTTCGACATCAAGTGCCGCAAAGCAGGCCTCAGCCCCAAGGCGGTGGTTGTCGTGGCCACCATCCGCTCGTTGAAAATGAACGGTGGGGTGGCAAAGTCTGACCTCGGTCAAACCGACGTTGACGCGCTAATCCGGGGTTGCGCCAATCTCGGCCAGCATCTGGAGAACCTCGCTCGCTTTGGTGTGCCGACTGTGGTTGCGATCAATCATTTTGTGCAGGATTCTGCCGATGAAATTGCTGCGCTTGAGGCGTTCGTCTCGAGACATGGTAGCCGGGCGATCTTGTGCCGACATTGGGCAGATGGCGGCGAGGGCACCCAAGACTTAGCCCAAGCAGTTGTCGAACTCGTGGCGGCTGATACCGCGCGCTTTCAGCCGCTCTATGAAGACGCCTTGCCCTTGAGCCAGAAGATCGAAACAGTCGCCAAGCAAATCTATCGAGCCGGAGAGGTCGTGTTCGATAAAGCCGCGCAGGCCAAATTGCGCCGTTGGCAAGAGGCCGGTTTTGGCCATCTACCCGTATGTATGGCCAAGACCCAATATAGTTTCTCCACCGACCCAACGGTTTTGGGCGCGGCGCAGGGTCATGTGGTCACGGTCCGCGATGTGCGGCTTTGCGCTGGGGCGGGCTTTGTCGTGGCGTTGTGCGGCGACATTATGACAATGCCGGGCCTGCCTCGTACCCCTGCGGCTGAGGCAATTGGAGTGGACGCAGATCGTCATATTACCGGTCTATTTTGAGGGCGAAGTTCCGATTGTGAACGGACCAATAGAATCCATGATTTTGGGGTCGCTAGCAGACTTAGCCCCGCCGAAAATATAGCTCCCGGGTTTGGCTTCCAGGCTGCGATAAGCGGCATCATAGTCCCATGTCGTCAGAAAGAGCGTTGCACCGGTTAGATCAACTTGGTCTCCAAAGCTCGAGCTTGGGAAGATCAACGTGATCCGCTTGGCATCCTTGTCGACACTGATACTGGGGGCAGGTCCTGCTTTTGTGCCTTCTTGCGTCGCATTCGCCCCAACATGGCTGAATAGGGCATTGGTCCAACCATGCGCGCGGAAGCGATAATGCCAGGTCATGTCGCCGGGCAAATTCCCGCGCTGGTTTGGCATTGCCCGAGCGCCGGAGGCAGACGGACCTGGCAATTGGATGAAGCCGGTCAGGCTTAGGTGATCAAAGCCATTCTGTGGGCCCCAGACTTGGCTGATGGCACCCATGTCGAGTTCAAGCTTTAGCGCGCCACCTGCCGTTGACACCCGAGCCCCACGAAAATCCATTGTAGGTGGCGCAAAGCTTGGATCCGTTGGATAGACATAGGCAGCATCAGGAGGCCCGGTATCGTCGCCAGCAGGGTCGGCCATTTCATTGCGCAGACTCCAAGATGGGCTTACGTTAAACCTGCCAGCTGGTGAGGCTTGTCCCGATTTAACCGAATAAGCCGTCACCCGGTGCGTGATGGTTTCATCAACAAAGGCGGCAGTGGAAAGCTTGGCCTGCCAGCGACCTGTGGCGTCAGCTTGGACCGATTGTGCCTCGCCCAAATTGCCATCTAGGACTAGCTTAAGTTCTTCCCCGGGTGTGGCTTGGCCCTGCACCGTCAGGATGGGCTCAGTTACAGGGCCTTGCGGTAAGGCGTCCAAGGAAAGACTAATCGGGGCTACTTTCAGGCTTAGAGGTGGGGCTTTGGAGACCCGCCACACGGTGCCTGCATGTGGGGCAAGTTGTGTCGTTAGGCGCTGGTTTTTGCCGACGACAAGGAGGGGTGCTTTACCGTCCATCGCAAACAAAGGCTGCAAAACCGTGCCAGATACTTGGCCAATATCGAGATTGTCCAGAAGCACAGGATGGTCTGCCGTATTCAGGCCAATCAATAATGTCTCGCTGCCATCCTGCATCAGATAGACCAATGCTCCAGCACCAGCTGCTTCTCCAGCCAGAACCTTAGGCGTGCCGCGCGACAAGACCCGGTTCTCGCGCCGTAACTTCGTGAGGCTCGCGATGTAACGATAAAGGGGGCTGGTCGTGTCGAAATGATCACGTCCACCAGAACCCCAGCCCTTGGCAAACATCGCTGCACGCTGCACGGTAAAGCCTTGCTCAGTGCCATAGTAAATCACAGGGATGCCCGGCAGCGTCATCAACATAAGCAGGTTTTGGCGTAGCCCTGTTTCGGTCCCGCCACTCAAAAATCGGTCGACATCGTGATTGTCGAGGAAGCTTGCCATCAGATGGGGCCGCTGGTGCAGCGCCATCATGTTCTCGATCCGAAAGGCTAATTCAGCGGGCGGTCTACCGCGCGCAAAAACGTCTGTCGCCGTGCCATAGAGGGGAAAATTGATCATGCCGGGGGCGCGTGCCTCGCCATTTGGCCCGACCATATAGCTATTGATCCGCCGCGCGACCTTGTCCTCAAAACGGCGATCCATACCAAAGCCTTCACCGAAGACATGGAAATTGTCACGGCCAGTCCGCCGAGCGACTTCTGCTATTCCCGGTGCCTTTGGATCCTTGCTATATAAGAAGTCGGTCATGAGATCGGGCGGGACATAGAAGATCGTATCAACACGGAAGCCATCGACACCGGCTTCTTTGATCCAATGGGCATAGGAATCGCGCAAAGCCCGTTTTACCAAAGGATTTTCAGTATTGATGTCATCAAGGCCGCTCAATTGGAAATTAAGCTCTTGGTCCCGCTCTGAGAGGTTTTTGATATCGGGTGTCCAGTGATAGATCCCAGCTTCGCGGTCCGCCTTGCGACGGGGGTCGTTTAAAGAAAACGGATACTGCATTGGTGCCGCCATGGGCACGGAATTGGGATAGGGAATATAGCCTTTTCCCGGGTCGGCAGGGTCGTACTCGGACCCATAATTGAAGAAATTGCCGGTATGATTAAGCACAATGTCTTGGATGAGATACATACCCTTCCCGTGCAAGGCGCGGGACAGATTTTGATAGTCTTTGGGTGAGCCTAAGTGCCGGTCAATCGCTTTGAAATCACTGGCCCAATAGCCATGATAACCACCATAGCCGGTCGCAGGATCCAGCCATTGGTTTTCCACCGGCGGCGTCACCCAAACTGACGTCGCACCGAGTCCTTGAATATAGTCGAGGCGCTTTTCAACGCCCTTTAAATCTCCGCCTGAAAACCGTCCCCGTTGAGCAGGATCAAACTCGCCCTTGCCCTGATCATTATTGCTGGGGTCGCCATCCTCAAAACGATCCGTCATGACAAAATAGATTACCTGATCGCGCCAATCAGGAGAGGGCACATGCAGGGGACCGTGGGTCTGTGCCATTGCGCCACCACCTGCCAAAGACGCACAGGTCAGAGCAGCCAAGCTCAGGCCTTGGAGAAGGGAACGAAGGGTCATGCAGATGTCCTTGTTGGCTGAGGCAAGCTGCGCTCTTGACCGCCTTGTCGATACGCGCGCGGGGTTAGTCCAAACCTTTGTTTGAATTGGAAGGCAAAATGGGCAGGGCTCGCAAACCCTGCGTCTTGGGCAATGATGCCAATGGCCTCGCGGCCTTGCACCAAGCGCCTTGCGGCCAATTGCAAACGATAGACCCGCACATAGATGGTTAGGCTCATGCCCATGATCTCAGCGAAGCGCCGGGAAAAATACTTGGCAGACATGTGACATAGCGAGGCCATCTGCTCCAAGGTCCATTCTTTGCCTGGTTGGGCGCGCAGCGCGTCGAGAGCTGGACGTAGACGATCAACCGGCAGCGCTACTTTTTGGCCCTGGCGTTGCGCGCTCGTTGAAGCGATCCGCGTCGCAAAGGCGGCCCAGACGATCAGCTCCGCTGTCCGCGTCATAATCGCCGTTTGGGAAATGGATTGGCCAGCTTCCAGCAAAAGGTCGCATAAAGTGTCGATCTGTTTGGCTTGGCTCTCCGTTGGGACGCCATAAAACGG
>JBEAVQ010000055.1:0-16820 GCA_041160865.1 Pseudomonadota bacterium
GCGTTGAAAAATTGGCCTTTAAACGGCGGTTCTGGGCATGGAACATTTCTCAAAGTTGGCTGTCCGCTTTTCTGTCCCGGCGGACCGCCAACTAGGCCAAACCTGGCCGCCTTTTGTGGCAATCGGCGCGGTCTTTGAAGGCTTACAACAACATACTTTTTGGCCAAATTTAGGTTATTTTTCCGGTAATATTCTACATTAGGTAGGCGTCATTTAGCTGCGGCTGGTTTCAACAGGCGGACTACCGTCTCTGCATATTCACTAATGAATTTTTCGCTCGTTGTGTCCTTGCCTGCGGACAGCTTCCAGAGTGGGGCGAGCGCGAGAAAAAGTTGAGCACCACCTGCCGCAAGGTTCTGCAAATGCAGCGGTTCAATGTCACTGATTTCTCCACGATCAGCGCAGGAGCGAACAAACTCGTTAAACCTTGTGACATGCCGACTTAGGTATTTCTCAGCTATCATTCTCGAACGCCAAGTGTCATTTACGCCTTCAATCATCGGGATTAAAACATAGGCTGGATGTTTCCGGCACACCTTGAAATACGCACGGATGAAGTCGCTGATAGAGATCTGATCAACAGACCGCCCTCGATAAAGGATTTCGTCGAAAGTCTCAGCGACATTCGCGAACAGCCAATCAAGCATTGTTTCCCAGAGTGCTTCCTTTGAACCAAAGTAGTAGATCGCATTCTGCTTAGACACCCCAGAGCGCGCAGATATCGCATTCATAGACGTCCCTTCGAAGCCGAAGTGCGCAAACAGCTCAGTCGATGCTTCAAGCACAGATCGTCTTGAGGCCTCTCGTTGTCCAGCCCGAGTGCCCGATCCTTCATCTCGCATGCATAAACCCTTCTCATCGAGCGGGTTGTTACATGAAAGCCCGAACTTCTCAACGCTGCTAAGCCGAACAGAATATTCATTGACCTATAGGTCAGGGAAGTATATTTCCGTCACGAACTTAATTGACAGGTGCAATATGACTTCTCGTTTTTCAGAGCTGGAACGCAAACGGATAGAAGCTGACTTTTCGCGAAACGGTTTCGCGGTGGTCGAGGATCTTGTTTCCCAGCAAGCAATAGACGAACTTGTTCGCGCCTACGATGATATTCTAAACGGCAGCCACGACTGCGGTGCCTTCGATCGTAATCTTGGAGGCCTGACGCGCCAGATCATGATGCCACATTTATGCCATCCGGCTTTTGGTGAGAGCGAAGCGGTCTGTAATGCCCGAGAGATTGCAGGCGGTCTGATAGGAAAGCCAGATCCGGAACTTTTCTTTTCTATGCTAATTTATAAGCCACCTGGTCACCCGCATGAAACCCCATGGCATCAGGACATGGCATATTCGGGCAAACCATTTACCACCGCAGGATCGCGTATGCCAAACCATGCGGTCGCTCAATTCTGGCTCGCGCTAAACGACGTGGATGAGACAATGGGCTGTATGGAGTTCGTACCTGGAGCTCATAACGATCCTATGCCAGAACACTTCGTAGCCAGCGGCGATCCTGAAGATGAAGGGCGTCTATTGGCTATGCGAGATCCTTCGCGTGATCTCGATCTCAAGCGTGCCATCAAATGCCCGCTCAAGGCTGGTTCAGCAACAGTACACGGGTATGCAACGCCTCACTACACAGGCGCGAACCAGTCTACGAAGCATGGACGCAGGGCATTTATCTTCTCTTTTGCCAACATGAGTGCGTTTGATACAATTGCGGCGCAGCGTGGCGCGTGGGCGGACCGTCGTGAACAATCGTCCGCACTGTTGGCAAAATGAGTGGTTTGGTTAACTCCGACGAGCAGCGTGCAGACGCCATGCTCGTGCATCATGTCAATGAAGGAACATTGTGGAATTTGCCCCAATGGAGTGCTTTGCCGCGAAAGGACGAAAGCACGCCGGACTTCGAGCAGGTTTATTCCGCGGGCTTCTCCGGTCTCCAAGTCTATGCGCCAAATGCCGATGCTAGCAAAGCCAATTTGAACCTGTCAGGCATGGCACGAATTCTAGACGTTGCAACCTGCGATGCTACCATCGCCCAACACAAAGCTTGGGGTTTTCAGGCGACAACCTTGCATTTAGGGACGGGCTTTGAGACGCTCGATGCGTGCAAAACCTTGGTTCAGGCAGTTCTGGACGCTAGCGCGCGCCACAGCCAACCTGTGTTCATTGAGACGCACCGCGCGACGATTACCCAAGATCCCGCCAGAACACTGGAACTTATCGCTGCCTTTCCGGAGATGCGCTTCAATGCCGACTTGTCGCATTGGTATACGGGTCAAGAAATGCGATATGGCGACTTTGAGGCTAAACTCGACAAGCTCCAGCCGTTTTTTGAACGAGTGCGTTTCATGCATTTAAGAATGGGGCATTCCTGCGAAATGCAAACGCCGCTCTTCTTGCTACGAGAAAACCAGGCATGGGAGGATTATTGTCTGCTTTGGAGCCTGTGCATGAGGGGATTTCTGAATACAGCCGAACAAGATGAGCGATTTTTTGCGGTGCCAGAACTTCTTCCTGCGAGTGTTTCCTATCAAGGCCGCTTGCACACCATCAACTATGCGCGGCTCAATGATCCTAGCAATCCGTCATCGGAGCTTTCAGACCGTTGGCTAGAAGCGCTTGAACTGAAAACTCTAATTGAAAATCTCTGGTTGGAAACAACCAATAAAGTGTTAGGCCCGACCCTATGACCCAGAAAGCGCATGATCGGTTACCCGCCATTTCAGATATGACGCTCTTGGAAAAGATATCGCTCCTCAGTGGTTCTGATTTTTGGCGAACCCGCGAAATACCGGAACACGGTGTGCCAGCTTTGAAGCTGTCGGACGGGCCAAATGGAGTTCGCGGGGATCTCGCTCGATCAGTGCCGGCCACAGCGTTTCCGGTCGGTGTCTGTTTGGGCGCTTCATGGAACCCTGACCTGCTCGCCGAAATTGGACGAGCGATTGCGGTCGAAGCCAAAGAGAAGGGGGTTCACGTCGTTCTTGGACCGACCGTTAATCTTCAGCGCACGCCGATCGGAGGCCGTAATTTCGAATGTTATTCGGAAGATCCTTATCTCACCGGCGTGCTCGGGACCGTGTTCGTAAAAAGCCTACAGGGTGAAGGAATTGGCGCTTGTCCCAAGCATTTTGTCGCCAACGATTGTGAATTTGAGCGCCATACGATCAATTCCGTACTCGATGATGAGACGCTATACGGCGTATACCTCTTACCGTTTGAAATGATTGCCAAGCAGGCTCGGCCGTGGGCGATCATGTCTGCCTACAATCGTATCAACGGTACCTACGCGTCCTCCCATACCGAGTTAGTCGTCAACACACTAAAGAAGACTTGGGGGTTTGATGGGGTGGTGATATCAGACTGGGGAGCCGCTCTAGAAACAATTCCAAATGCATTGGGCGGGCTTGATCTTGAAATGCCTGGACCCTCAAAGGTTTGGGGGGAAAAGCTGCAAGCTGCTGTTTTGAATGGAGAGGTTTGTGAAACAGTAATCGATGAAAAGGTTGAACGCCTTTTTCGTTTGATAGAACGTACCACTGTCCAGCGGGCTTACTCGCATGGTCCCGAACAAGGCTTGGATGCGCCGTGGAAGCGCGAGCTGGTCAAACGCGCCGCTGCTGATGGAATGGTCTTGCTGAAGAATGAGCAAAGACTTTTGCCACTCGACCCAGACTTTGCCGGGCGCATCGCTGTTATTGGCCCTAATGCGGCTCGAGGGCAGATAATGGGAGGGGGCAGCTCGTCCTTGAATAGCCATCCCGCCGTGCATCCTCTAGATGGCCTTCGCGCAGCTTTTCCGCGTGCAACCTTCGAATATGCGAAAGGCTGCCGCAACAATAAATATACTCCCGTGATAGGCCCTGAGCACGTTAGCTGTGATTCTGGCAAAAGACCCGGCTTTGAACGGCGGGTCTATCCCAATAGCCTTTTCGAGGGAGAACCGCTTGAAGTCGACTATTTGCCAACAAGCTTATTGAAATTACTGGACGCCTTCGGCTCAGGTTCATCAGAGCCCGGTGGCATAGTCTTGGAAGGGGACTATAAACCCGACGTTGCCGGGCTTCATACGATTGGCTTTATGAGCGCTGGCAAAGCAAGACTGATGATCGATGGACGCGTAATCATTGACAATTGGACGAACTGGAAGCGCGGACATAGCTTCTACACTTTCGGAAGCGACGAGGTTCGCGCAGAGGTGCATTTAGATCCCGGGAGAAAATATCGTCTCCGCGTCGAGTATGAACGCCCGATTGCAGCGCTAATTGCCGGGGTACAATTCGGCATAGAACCCCCATTGTCAAAAAACTCGATTGCCGATGCCGCAGAACTGGCCGCGCGTTCAGATGTGACAATCCTAGTCCTTGGCTCCAACGCTGATTGGGAGACTGAGGGCACGGACCGCGCCTTGCACGGCTTACCTGGTGAACAGGATGACCTTGCTGACGCCGTGCTGAACGCATGCCCAAATACCGTCGTGGTGATGAACATCGGTTCGGCGACTGAAATGCCATGGTATCTGAAAGCGAATAGTGTTTTGGTAACATGGTTTGCCGGGCAGGAAATGGGAAATGCACTTGGAGATGTCCTGACTGGAAAGTCAGATCCTGGTGGCAGGTTGCCATTCACATGGCCGATGAAACTGACAAATCACCCTGCAATGGCCAGCTATCCGGGCGAGAATGGCAAAATGCTCTATTCAGAGGGCATTCATATCGGATACCGGGGATTTCGAGCCCATGCGATTGAGCCGCTCGCACCTTTCGGTTTCGGGCTGAGCTATGGCGACGCACGGATCACTTCGGCACATTTGTTGACCAGTAAACCGAACGAACCGTTACAAGTGGAAGTCGTTACCTCCAATACTTCTGATCGGCCCTCTACGATCGTCGTTCAAGCCTATGCTGAGGTCAAGGCCGAACTTGGGCAAGAGCCTTTGTTCGCGCTCGTAAGCTTCGAAAAACTGGCGCTGAACATAGGAGAAACGCGGTCGGCTAACCTAGTGATTGATCTTGACCTCCTTACAAAAGCCCTTGGACTAAGAACCGCGCCGAATTGGCAAGGCCAAATCAAAATTGGAACATCAGCGAGCGGGCCATTTCTTGATCTACCCATCGAGTGAGGGAAGGCGAGGTACTCATGTCCACACCGGGCAACAAATCCATCTTACCTTCCAATGAGTTTGGACTTGTAACCATTCCCTTCCGGTGTAGTGTCTCTTTGTTAGTCTGCCTTTGTTTCATGAGCGGCCAGCGCCGGACGCTTTCTGGGCGTCCGTGAACTTCGATGCTTTCATGGGGAACAAGTGCAGCTAGCTAAGGGTCATTACCAAAAAACTCCATTCCTGAATGGTCCAAATTTCAGGTAGCAGTGCAGGCCCGGGTCCTGACGCGTCGGTGCTATTTCGATTGGTCACCCCTCTGGAACAACTGGCGCACGATCCGTCGGCCATGTATGGCTCGAAGGCACCCGCCTTGAAGCTATACAGGGCGTCATTGCCGTGTGCATGGGTACTGCCGGCTTGATGGAGATCTTTTGACGATGTCTGAAGCGATACATGACCGCACGTGGGAGCACTTACGGGTCTCGACGAGCGGTGCAATTGTTGAGGTCGCACTAAGCCGGCCCGATGCGCGAAACGCCTTGAACGGCGTGCTGATGGGAGAGCTCACCGAGATTGCGCGTTTGCTGCGGCGTCGAACGGATGTGCAGGTGGTTATCCTCTCAGGAGGTGACCATAATTTCTCGGCCGGAGCCGATCTAAGTTCTATTCAAGAACGCGTCACAAGCCCAACCGTGCTGGAAACGCGCGAGGCGATCATGTTGGGCCCCGATATGTGCCGTGCCTGGGAAGAGATTGAGGCTGTCACAATCGTCGCTGTCGAAGGCTATTGCATCGGCGGCGCTTGCGCCCTGGCCGTTGCGTGCGACTTCCGGATTATGGGCGAGGGGAGCTACATGCGGCTCCCCGAAGTTCCACTGGGAATAAATATGAGCTGGAACAGTATTCCGCGCATCACGAACTTGGTGGGCCCTTCGCGGGCAAAACGCTTCGTCATGATGGGCGAGCCAGCAAGTGCCCAGACGTGCCTCGCCTGGGGAATGGCTGACGAAGTTACCCCTAAAGGCAGCGCCCTTGAGGTCTCGAGAGGGTGGGCCGCCAAACTGGCCGCACTGCCGCCCTTACCGGTCCGAATGACCAAGGAAGCGATCAATGCGCAGGCCAACGCAAACCATTATGCCACGAGCTTTATGGATCGCGATCAGTACCTCTTGACGGTGCGGACGCAAGATTTTCACGAAGGCCGCAATGCATTCCTTGAAAAGCGACCCCCGACCTTCAAGGGCGATTGAGCTTCCGCATCTTTGTGGCAAACGCACGACCGATTTGATGACCGGCTTGGTCGGCCTTTCAGGCTGTGACCTGAGCCCTTGGGGCCCCTCGCTTAATGCGAGAGCCCTGTTGTTTTCATCCAAGTCTGCTTTCCGACGCTCTAGGGCCGTTCACCATTTTTCGGAATCGAAAAATGGTGTAAAACTGGCCCTAAATCATAAATTTAGATCGCAACCTCGTTTTCAAGAAAGCGAGACGCGATCTAGGGCGTCGGAAAGCCTTCACGATTACGGCTAGTCTGCTTTGGATTTCAGATATATAAAAAGCGGTCACTCATTGACCATAAACGTCCAGTGAATTTTTTGGCAACGTACCGTTCTTTTCTGGACCAGTGCCTTGGTGTTTGGATTACTTCAAACCCCTTCGCTGAAGAAGGCCGAGCCTGCCCCTGTCAAGTCCCGATAACAACTTTCACATCAGCGGCTTCAAGCATGGCGCGCTGCGCGGGCAATATGCCGGCATCTGTTACGATGATATCTATGTCCTGAAGCCCGCAAACAACATTGCCAGACGGGCCTTCGAATTTAGAGCTATCTACAAGAACAATCACTTGTTCTGCGCGCTCAATGAATCGTCGCTCGGCAGCAACCAAAACCACGTCGGCCTGCATAACGCCCATTTCACCAACCGCAGCTGCGCCCATAAAAAGTTTAGGCGCAACAAAACGCGGCATGAGATCATCTCCAACGGCCGATAATATGATGTTCTGTTCACGAAACACGGTTCCGCCAGGCACTTGTACCCTCGTCGTGGGCTGGGCCAAAAGTGCGCTGACAATATGCAAGGAATTGGTCAAAACTTGGAGGTTCAAGCCATCTAGATGGGGACACATTTGCAAAGTGGTTGAGCCACCATCAATCATGATAGCTTCCCCAAGCTGACACAAAGCGGCAGCTGCGCGGCCAATAGCGGACTTTTGAGCTTGGTTGCGCGCTATGTTCTCGTGAAACGGAACACCGGTAAGCCCGATTTTTGGACTTGGCCCTACATCAATCAGGCGCGCGCCACCGTGAATTCGCTCAATCCGGCCTTCTTTGGAAAGCCGTTCTAAGTCGCGACGAAGGGTTGCGGGCGAGGCTCCAAATTGACTCTCTAAATCGCGAAATGTCACAAATCCGCTGTTGGCCATAAACTTCAAAATAGCGGCTTCACGTTGGCTTGCGTGCATAGATCTGTGTCCTGTGAGCCTTTAACACGCCCCTACCTTAATGGTTGAAGCTATCAGACTGTTCCTAATCTAAGCATTTTCACTCAAACTATGCCAGCGCCCAAACCAACTGATTTGCGGTGCCGCGCTTTGAGTAAGCGCCATTGAATGCTTCGATAAGCGTTCAATGGCATCAAAGCCCCTCCAGCTTTGTAGCGCGCTTCCGCCAGAATGGGCGTGACATCGGTACGATAGGCGAGCCTTAAGGATTGGAAGGCCGCCATCACATCGTTACAAGCTTGAGCTTCATGCAATGCGGCGCGATCCACCAGCAAGGCCTTTGTATAGGCTGCTGCAATGGCCTCAGCAGAGGACAACATGCTTTCGATTGGGTCAGTGACATTGTGTGACTGGTCTATCATATAGGCCGGATTGAAACCTGTACGTGGATTGTTCTGGGCTTCGATCAATTCATTAAACACTAGAAAGAGCTGGTGAGGATTGATGGAGCCGGAATCCAAATCGTCATCACCATATTTGGAATCATTGAAGTGAAAGCCGCCGAGTTTGCCTAACCGGTGCAAGCGCGCGACAATCTGCTCTATGTTGACGTTCGGGGCATGATGGCCAAGATCTACCAGGCATTGCGCCTTTGGCCCCAACTCCTGCGCTGCGAGGGCTGAACTACCCCAATCCGAAATGACACTTGAATAAAAGGCAGGCTCAAAGAATTTATGCTCCAACAGCATGCGCCAATCGATAGGGAGAGCCGCATAAACTTCGGCCGCTGCATCGATATAGCGGTCGAGAGATCGGCTGAAATCTTGTTGACCGGGGAAGTTTGTGCCGTCAGCAACCCAAACCGTAAGAGCTTGACTGCCTAGTAACGTGCCAGCTGCGATGCACTCGATATTATGGGCAATGGCCTGATCGCGAACGCCCTTATCCTGTGCCGAAAGGCTGCCATATTGATAAGAATGGGCTTGGTCTTTTTGATCTTGAAATGTGTTGGAATTGACTGCGTCAAATTCCAAACCCATGCTTGTCGCCGCTTCACGCAAGCCGACAAAATCGTCAACTCGGTCCCAGGGGAAATGTGGACTGACACGGGGAGTTATGCAGCACAATTGCTGGACAATTGCAGCATCTTCAAGTTTCTCATGAATATTTGTTGGCTCGCCTGGCATGGCGAACTTGGCAAAACGTGTGCCGCCTCGGCCAAGCCCCCATGACGGAATGGCAAGGGAGAAAGCGGCTAACTGAGTGGTAATGTCATCGATGGAGATACCACGTCGAGACAAATGGCGGCCAAGGCTATCGTAGTCATCGCGATGACCTGCCAATACTGGATCATTGCCGACCATGATTTGATCTGGATTAATCAGTCCTTTGCTCATCGGGTAAATGCCTGTGCATTGCCGGCATCAACATTGAGAATATTGGCAGTTGATTTGGACGAGGCGTCTGACGCAAAAAAATAGACCGCTTCAGCAATGTCTTCGGGCAAGACATCTTTTTTCAAAAGTGAGCGGTTGCGGTAGAAGTCCTCCAATTCGGTGCCGGCATCTATGCCATGCGCACCGGCCCGCTCTTTGCGCCAATCCCCATCCCAAATCCGCGAGCCTTTAATAACCGCATCTGGATTGACGACATTGACCCTAATACCGTGCTCAGCCCCTTCCAAGGCCAAACACCGCGCCAAATGAACCGCTGCAGCTTTTGCTGACGCGTAGGCGGACGCATTCGGTGTGGCTGCCAAAGCATTCTTGGACCCGATAAAGATGATCGAGCCACCACCAGCTGCCCGCATGAGGGGAAAGGCGGCGCGAGACGTCAGGAAATATCCCTCAGTCAAAACATTGTAATTTTTGCGCCATAAGGCGAGGCTGGTGTCTTCAATCGAGGCAGATGACGCTAAACCGGCATTGGCAACAAAGATATCCAAACCGCCAAACGCAATAGAGCAAAACTCAAAAGCAGCTAGAACCTGATCCTCTTGCGTCACGTCACAGATAAAGGATCTCACAACATCGTCGCCATAAACGGCTATTAATTCCGAGCAAGCTGCGCCCAGAGTGGCCTCGTCGCGATCGGTGAGTAAGACGCAGGCACCATCTTGTAACAATCTGCGTGCAATGGCCGAACCTATCCCTCCCGCTGCGCCTGTGATCAGCGCGATCTTGCCCGCCAATGCTTTTGGCTTGGGCATACGCTGTAGTTTGGCTTCCTCCAGTGCCCAATACTCGATAGCAAAAGCTTCTCTTTCGTCCAGACCAATATAGCCTCCAACAACTTCCGCGCCGCGCATCACATTGATCGCATTGATATAAAACTCACATGCCAACCTTGAGGTCGTCTTGTCCCCGGCAAATGTGAAGAGCCCCACACCCGGAATGAGAACAACAACTGGGTTTGGGTCGCGCATGGCCGGATCTTCTGGTCCAGCGCAACGATTGTAATAGGCGCGATAGGAGTCCCGATAGGCCGATAATTGTGCTTCAAGATAATTTGGATTGCCCAATTCTGCAGGATCTAGAGTCATTGGCGCAATCTTTGTGCGCAAAAAATGATCCGGGCAGGATGTGCCAATTGCTGCCAGACGCAGGAAATCGATAGACCCTACAAACTCTAAGACTTCCGGCGTTGCGCAAAAGTGGGAGATTTTTCCTGTTTTGCCCGTCATAAGGCCGCGCAGTTTCGGCATGATGTCGGCAGCGATTTTGCGTCTGCTTTCATCACTAATCGTGGCGACGGCTTTGCCACCAAAGGCAGCGCGTTTGGCTAGCTTTCGGTTAAGAAAGCGCGCCGCATCACCAATCAGCTCAATGGTGTTATCATAGCAGGCTTTGGCATCTTCGCCCCAGCAAATGATACCATGTCCTGCGAGCATCACGCCGCGCAAGCCCTGGTTTGATTGGACATAATCCCGCAACAGAAGGCCCAATTCAAATCCGGGTCGCTTCCAATCAAGCCAACCGACGCGCCCACCCCAGATTTCTTGTGTTGCGGCTTTGCCGGATTTGGCAGCGGCAAGGGCAATGATCGCGTCGGGATGGACATGATCGACATGGGCAAATGGCAGATAGCCATGCAAGGGCGTATCAATTGAAGCCGCACGTGTATTGAGGTTGAACGTGCAGTGCGGCAGATAGCCAACCATCAAATCTTCAAAGGCTTGGACCTGGTAGATTTGTTCCAGTTCAAGTAACTTGTCGTGATAAAGAGTTGCAAAGCCGTCCAATCCCATCGAACCAATATCGCCACCTGACCCTTTTACCCAGAGCACCTTAACGGCTTTTCCGCTGATCGGGTCTTTTGACTCTAGCTTTGCAGACGTATTGCCCCCGCCAAAATTGGTTACCGTTAGATCCGAGCCCAACAAATTTGAGCGATACAGCAGCAATTCCTCTGCAGATTTGGCATTTGCTTCCGCCTCTGACCATTGATTCGCAGGAATTCTAAACGGGATGGCCTCATTGTGCAGATCGGACGCTGTGACGGCATCTATAGTTATGGTCATTGAGACTCTCGTGTGAATTGGAACATATTAAAGCGGACCTGTAACAAGTCCTATAGCATAATTCAATCAAGTTCGATATATTTCACTCAAAATAAATCACGGAGCGGGTTTGTGACGGCAGCAATCGTAGTTTTGGATCTTGGGAAAACGCATTCAAAGTTAAGCCTCTGGAGCCGGGACGGCCGATTAATAGCCAAGAGAGCCAGGGCCAATGTTACATTTTCAAGTCGATCCGCACCCTTTTTGGACGAGAAGGGTATCAGAATCTGGCTTGAAGAAAGCCTGACCGAGATGGCCAAACTTGGTCCGATCAAGTCGATCATGACAATCGGACATGGCGCAGCGGCAGCTATTGTGCGGGACGGTGCGTTGGTGTCGCCCCCCATGGATTATGAAGGCGAGATCGCCGGCGAGCTTGCTTCAGTCTATCGTAAGTTGCGCGATCCATTTGTGCAGTCTGGTTCCCCCTTATTGCCGCTGGGTCTTAATCTCGGGGCACAACTCTTTGCGCTCGAAAGCCAGAGTCCAGACGCCCTAGAAAACGCTCATATATTGCTTTGGCCTCAATATTGGGCTTGGGTCTTGTCGGGAGTTATGGCGAGCGAGTGTTCAAGTCTTGGCTGTCATACGGATTTGTGGAATCCGATTGCTGGATCCCCGTCGGGGCTTGCGACAGTCAGGGGCTGGGACAAGAAGCTGCCACCCGTGCGCTTTGCAGGCGCGTCAATTGGCAAGCTCTCCGAACATTGGGCACTCTTAACCGGGCTTTCACCTAATATCGACGTGTATTGCGGTGCTCATGATTCCAACGCTGCTCTGGTCGCTGCCAGCCGATTTGATCAAGTTCGACACGGCGATGCGACAATCTTGTCGACGGGTACCTGGTTTGTCGCCATGCGAAAATTAGGCGATGATGCTGCCTTCGAGATTGGGGACTTGCAAAGCGAGCGGGACTGCCTCATCAATGTGGACGTCAATGGACGCATGGTTCCATCGGCAAGATTTATGGGCGGGCGGGAGATAGAACAGCTGCTCGATGGAGAAATGAACAATCTTGATTGCCCGACAAATCAAGCTGCACTGATCTCAAACGTCCCGCTTGTGGTGAACGGCGCTACGATGATTATGCCGAGTTTTGCAGCCAATGTCGGTCCTTTTCCCAATACCAAGGGACATTGGCTCAATGCTCCGAGCTGTCTATCACAAAGACAAACCGCCATTGCCCTTTACGCGGCATTGGTCAGCGATGTTATGCTCGATTTGATCAATAGCCAGCGCACCATTTTGATTGAAGGGCGGTTTGCCAATTGCGAGGTCTATGTGCGCGCCTTGGCCTCACTGCGCCCGCAAGCGCAGATTTATGTGAGCCCGACAGCAATGGATGCTTCTTTTGGTGCTTTGTGCCTTGTGCAGGGTGATTTAATGCCGCCTCAAGAATTATTGTCGGTATCACCGCTTGAGATTGACCTTTTTTCCTACCGCAGCCAATGGCACAAGTCTGCCAAAGCACTGGAGGCCCAGCCATGATCGCAGCCAGTATCAGTGATTACCGGGATATCGCGCGAGCCAAGCTGCCTCGTTTCTTGTTTGAATATCTTGATGGTGGTTCTTATGACGAAGTCACTTTGTCCCGCAATCGATCCGACCTAAGCGCCATTGCCTTGCGCCAACGCATTTTGCGGGATGTTTCAAGCCTCGATTTGTCGACGTCGCTTTTTGGCCAAACCCAAAGTCTGCCAATTGCTCTTGCCCCTATCGGCCTTGCCGGCATGAACGCGCGACGGGGCGAAACGCAAGCCGTGCGGGCCGCAAACGAAGCCCATATACCCTTTTGCTTGTCGACGGTCTCGGTCTGCCCACTACAGGAAGTAGCAAAAGCCAGCACGCAACCTTTCTGGTTCCAGCTCTATATGATCAAGGACCGCGCCTTCATGCGCGATCTCTTGGCCTTGGCGCAAGCGGCGAATTGCTCGGCTCTAGTTCTTACCGTCGATATGCCGGTTCCAGGCGCGCGCTATCGTGATGTCCGCTCGGGTCTGGCCGGTGCGCCAGGCTTTCAGGGCGACTTGAGGCGGGCGTGGCAGGGCATGATGCGGCCGTTTTGGGCGCTGGACGTCGGTCTGTTGGGTCGCCCCCATCAGCTTGGCAACATCGCGCCAGTCCTGGGCGCGCAAAGTGGTATGGAGGATTTCTTCGCCTGGACGCGCGGCAATTTTGACGCCAGCATTACGTGGGCGGATTTGGATTTTATTCGGGCGAATTGGTCTGGCCCTCTCATCCTTAAAGGCATTTTGGACGTTGATGACGCGTTGCAGGCAGCGCAAGCTGGGATCGATGGGATTGTGGTCTCAAACCATGGCGGGCGGCAACTCGATGGTGTGCCGTCTGTTGCCAGTGCTCTGCCTGCCATTGCCAAAGCGCTTGACGGTAGACTGACTTTGCTCGCCGATGGCGGCGTTCGGTCGGGCCTTGATGTCGTCAGGATGCTGGCCCTTGGTGCTGATTGTGTGTTGCTAGGCCGCGCCTGGGCTTATGCTCTTGCCAGTAATGGACAAGCTGGAGTGACACACATGATCAAGTTAATCGAAGCCGAAATGCGTGTCGCCATGGCACTCACAGGTGCTGTTCGCATTTCCGACCTATCCCGCGAGTGCCTAATTGCCTGATTTGAACTGGCAACAAAAGATAACTTAAGAGCTTTTATGATTTATTTTGATTGCTAATGACGTAGTTTGATGATACCCGTCCATTCAATTTGGTTTCGCTGTGACGTGAAGCTGGAAAAAGTACCGAAATGGTACATAAAAATGGGGAAACATCGATGAAAACTGGCCCAAGCTTGATAACTCTCGCCGTTGCGCTGTCGCTTACCAGCACTGCGTTCGCTCAAACAAACTCAAATTCGGCCAGCACTCCTTCGCCTAGCCCTGAGCGCGAGGCAGAAGTCGTCATCGTGACGGGTGTTTTGAGTCAGTCAGCACTGAAAGATGCCCCGATCGCACTTTCCGTGATTGCACCAGCTGATTTGGCGCGTTTGGCGCCCAGCAGCGCCGCTGATTTGCTCAAATCTGTTCCAGGCGTCTTTGTGAATTCTGCCCTAGGCGAAATCAGAAATATTGTTTATTCGCGCGGTGTCTCTGCCAATTCAGTAGAGGCGGCTAGCGGCTATTATTATGTGTCCCTTCAAGAAGATGGCTTGCCCGTTAGCAATGTGACCTTCACCAATTTTGGTCCTGATTATTTCTCGCGACCCGACATCACGCTCAGCCGCATTGAAGCTTTGCGGGGAGGATCAGCAACCATCACCGGTCCAAACGCACCGGGCGGTATCTTCAACTATATTTCAAGAACTGGGTCGGCTGAACGGGTTGCCGATGTGCGGGTTAAACTGGGTCTGGAAGGCGATGGCGAGAATCCCTATTACCGCACCGACGCCTTTTTTTCCGGCGAAATCGGCGACACGGGTCTCTTCTATAGTGTCGGTGGGTTTTATCGGCAGGGCCGCGGTGCCCGCGATGCTGGCTATGACCTCAACAGCGGCGGACAGATTCGCGCCAATCTAAGCTACGATTATGGCAGCGGCAAAGTGACCGTATATGCTAAATATCTCAATGACCACAATGGCTTCTTCGAGTTTTTACCGGCACGGGGCTTTTCCAATCCCAAAGTGGTCCAAGAACTGGGTAATGGCGCAAGCTTCCTCCCACCGTCGGGGCAACACAGCTTCACCCCTTTTTCCGGGACCACCGCGCGAACTTGGGATAGCGAGAATTTAGCGCATGCGACATCGACAGCGCTTGGTGCCAAAATCGAGCACCGCTTCAACGCGGATTGGAAGGTGACCAATTCATTGCGGGTTCAGCGCAACGAAATGACTTGGAATTCTGGCGGCGTAATTTTCCCGGTCTCGATTTTCGACCCGGTCCTGAGTACATTCCTAGGCACATTTTCCGCACCAGGCGGTACCTATACATTTAAGGACCGCAAAACCGGCCAAACCGCTTTCCAATTCATTCGTGCCAGTGCAGCTGGTGGCCCAATCATCGTCAACAATTTGCCAAACCAATCAATTCTTCCGCTCGGCGTCTTATCGCAAGCAGCGCTCTATTATGAGCCGAAAGTTGATGAAATTCTCAATCAGTTTTCGCTGACGCGCACCTTTAGTCGCGGCAGTTTAACGCTGGGCAGCTTCTATGGCCGATCTGACATGCGTTCGCTCAATCAAGGTGCAGGCCTTGGTGTATCGCCGCTCACGTCGCGACCGCAATTGTTCGACGTGAGCGTGACAACAGCGCAAGGTGTTGTGCAACAAGTCACCAACCCACAAGGCTTTGCTGGCGTTGGCTTGCGTTTAGGGGCAAGCGAAAATGATATGACGCAAACCCAATTCTCCGTTTTCGCGGGCCTCGATTTTGACGTGACCGACAAGCTGACCCTTGATGGCGGGATTCGTTTTGAGCAGATCGGGGTGAAGGGTTTCAACCGTGCAAGTGCTGCTAATCCAAATAATCCCGTCGGTGGTCTTGATGGCAATGTCAACACATTGTTCGACAACAATATCCAGGCTCTTGGACCACGTGTCGAGTTTGATAGAGACCTTGACTTCGTCTCTTATTCAGGTGCTGCCCGTTATCGCTGGACCGATAGCCAAAGCACTTACATCCGCGCTTCAACTGGCAAAAAAGCTCCCGATCTAGGCTTTTACCAGACCATTGACACAATCCCCGAAATCACTGGCAGCCCGTCGATCGCGCAAGAGGTCACCCAAATTGAATTGGGTTATCGCTATGATTCGAAAAATCTGAGCTTGGTCGTGAACCCGTTCCTAAGCAAGTTGTCCAATGTCGGATCAGCGCAACTGTTTACCCGCGCTGACGGCACAACCTATACACCTGTGCCCCTTCTCGCGAAGCTGGAAACCTTGGGTGTTGAAATTGAGGCTCGCGCGAAAGTATCAGATATTCTGACCTTGCAGTTTCAGGCCACCATTCAAGATCCCAAATCAAAAGACTTCGCAATTTGGGTGGCTAATGCGCCTGGCGAAGCCGATGATACCATCAGTCGGGTGCCCGATGGCGTTGCTGATAACAATCCGAAACTCACTTTGGCCGCAACTGGAATAACCAAGTTTACACCACAGCTTGAACTATTTGGCACAGTCCGATACCTAGGCGATCGGGCCGCCAATCGGTTCAACACGTTTGATTTGCCGGGCTTTACCCAAGTAGACCTAGGGGGTACGTGGACAATCAATGACCGAATTCGGGCAGGCTTTAACATCAATAATGCCTTTAACAGCGAAGGCGTAATGAGTTGGGGGCCTGCCGGGGGGCTTTTGGCATCACTGGATCGCCAGGCCTTTACTCCAGCACGTCTTGCAGCGGATCCAGGGCAATTCTTCAACATAATTACGGTCCAGCCCCGCGCGTTCTTCTTGACCCTCGATATTTCGTTTTAGGGTGCATGTCGAATTTCATACAGTCGCTTAAGGCAATTTCATTTCTCAACACCAGACAAGAACCGGGGAAGTTTGACCATGGGCCTCAATCCGCCAGCCCCATTCATATGGACGCCACGCCAACCTATTGATCCAATGGGGCAGATTGCCGCTATGCGGGGCGGCGTAGCCCGCACCGAAAAGCCCAATCGCTGGTTCTTGTTTCGTCGGGTGGTGACCTTGTCGGATGTGCCGACCAAGGCCGAGCTCTCGATCACGGTTGACGGCCGCTATGTGGCTTTCGTCAATGGCAAAGAGA
>JBEAVQ010000147.1:0-4749 GCA_041160865.1 Pseudomonadota bacterium
TAACCTAAGCCCATCTCTGACGAGAGGGCGTTGTTGGTGCAGCGGCGACACTGGTTGGGGATGGGTAAGCGGGGTTAATCGAGGTGGACGTGGCTGCTCCGTGTTTTCATAAAGGTTAGCTGTGCTCATGCCCGTTGTGCTTAAGCCCGACTGCCTTGTGAAGCCGGAGGTCAGGTCTTTCAATAGGCCTCAAACAAAACTCGCGGGTTCGCTCTATTTTTATAATCGCGCAATTTTGATCCTTTGGATCAAAACGCGCTTAAAATGGGTCTTTACGTACAAGCGGGGGGAATAACTCAAACCACCGAGGTGGGCTGGTTACCCACTCTTGGGCACGCGTACTTATTTTAGCCGGGGCGCATGGCTTGCGTCGTAATCCGGGCCAGTCCGTAAATCTGGTCCACCTCTTTTGGCACACACCACGCGCCCTGGCCCCTCTGCTTCTTAAGGAGGCAACAAGGTGCACCTCTGGTGGTTTTCCGCGCGGGGCTGTTGGTGCTGGGGGCTACAGGTGTTGGGGACCTGGAGGCGCTTTAGTGCCCATTGTGGTCACCCAACCGCTTTCTCAATTGTTCGTGCGACCTCTGCGTCGAGACGCAGCGAAGCCGCGCACTTGACTACCCAGATGTCGCGTTAATCCTAGACGACCCATTTTGGTGAAACACAGTTTCCACCAAAATGGGTCCAGACGAAAGGAAAGCCTTAAAAGTTTTCCCTAATACCCCAGGCGCCCACTCAACGTGCCGATCAAATCCACGACCGCTTCGCCAATCACCGTACCGGGCAGATAAACCGCACTTGCCCCCATCTGCTTGAGGACGGGCACGTCGTCTGGCGGGATGACGCCGCCGATGACGATCATGATGTCGCTGCGACCCTCGGCTGAGAGCGCTTGGCGAAGCGCGGGTAGAAGCGTCAGATGGCCAGCCGCGAGGGAGGAGAAGCCAATGACATGGACATTATTTTCCACCGCTTGGCGGGCCGCCTCCTCAGGGGTAGCGAACAAGGGGCCGATATCGACGTCAAAACCCAGATCGCTAAAGGCGGTTGCAATCACCTTTTGGCCGCGATCATGGCCGTCTTGGCCCATCTTGGCGACGAGTATTTTGGGTGCCCGACCATCGGCCTTGGTAAAAGCGGCAATGGCCTCGCGGGCTTGTTGGATGACGGGGTTGGACGGGTCGGCTTCGCGGGCATAAACCCCGGAATTAATGCGGATTTCAGCCTTATGACGACCATAAACATCTTCCAAAGCCAGCGAAATTTCGCCCACAGTAGCTTTCGCCCGAGCCGCCTTGATCGCGAGGTCAAGGAGATTACCGGACCCGTCGCGGGCCGCAGCTGTCAATTCTGCGCAGGCTGCGTCAACCTCGGCCTGATTGCGTTCGGCCTTGAGGCGCTTCAATTTCTCGAGCTGCTTCATGCGCACAGCGGTATTGTCGACCTTAAGGACGGGAACGTCTTCGACTTCATCGAGCGGGAATTTATTGACACCCACCACGGTCTGCATGCCGGTATCGATACGCGCTTGCGTTTTCGCAGCGGCTTCCTCGATACGCAGCTTAGGCAAGCCTTGTTCGATGGCTTTCGCCATGCCGCCCAAGGCCTCGACTTCCTCAATATGCTTCCAAGCCCGCTCAGCGAGGTCGGCCGTCAGCTTTTCGACATAATAGCTGCCGCCCCACGGGTCGATCGGGCGCGAAAAGCCCGCTTCCTCTTGCAGGACCAATTGGGTATTGCGCGCGATGCGGGCCGAGAAATCGGTTGGCAAGGCCAAAGCCTCGTCAAGGCTATTGGTGTGCAGGCTCTGGGTGTGGCCATGGGTAGCGGCCATTGCCTCAACACAGGTGCGCACCGCATTGTTGAACACGTCTTGCGCAGTCAGGCTCCAACCAGAGGTTTGGCTATGCGTGCGAAGCGCAAGGGACTTCTCGCTTTTGGGATTGAACTGCTTGACCAGCCGCGCCCACAAGGCCCGCCCTGCCCGCATCTTGGCGACTTCCATGAAAAAGTTCATGCCAATCGCCCAGAAGAAGGACAACCGCGGTGCAAATGCATCAATATCCAATCCTACATCCAGCCCAGCTCGGATATAATCAAGGCCGTCTGCGAGGGTGTAGGCGAGCTCCAAGTCCGCCGTCGCGCCGGCTTCTTGCATATGATAGCCGGAAATGGAGATCGAATTGAACTTGGGCATATTTTGGCTGGTGAAGGCAAAAATGTCCGAAATGATCCGCATACTGGGCCCTGGCGGGTAGATATAGGTGTTGCGGACCATGAATTCTTTGAGAATGTCATTCTGGATCGTGCCAGAGAGCTTGTCTGGGCTGACGCCTTGTTCTTCAGCCGCCACGACATAGAGCGCGAGGATTGGCAGGACCGCGCCATTCATGGTCATCGAGACGCTCATCTGATCCAGCGGAATGCCCTCAAACAAGGTGCGCATGTCGTAAATGCTGTCGATGGCAACACCCGCCATACCAACATCTCCCAGCACGCGCGGGTGGTCACTGTCATAGCCGCGGTGGGTCGCCAAATCGAAAGCGACCGACAGGCCCTTTTGGCCAGCAGCCAGATTGCGGCGGTAAAAGGCGTTGGAATCTTCTGCCGTAGAGAAGCCCGCATATTGGCGGATTGTCCAAGGCTGTTGCACATACATTGTGGGATAGGGCCCCCGAATATTTGGGGCAATACCTGGAAGCCCACCCAAATGGTCGAGCCCTTTGAGGTCTTCGGGGCCATAGGACGGCTTTACCAAAACATCTTCGGGCGTGCGCCACATCTCAGCGCTCGCCGCCCCTGTTGGTGCGGAGATCACATTCGGCGTACCAAGCTCTAACTGGCTAAAGTCCGGTAGCTTGCTCATGCGAGCTCCTCCAGAAGGCTGATGGCGTGGGTGAGTTCGGCCAAAATGTCCGATCCAGTAAACAGGTTGCGATCAATACTGGCGGCTTGGAACTTGCCCGCCAACCAAATCTGTCGGGCACCGGCGGCCTTCAAGGCAGCGGCTGCTTCGGTGGCCTTGGCATCATAGGTCGCATCATCGCCACACAGGCAGACAAGATTCGCGCCGCTGGCCTTAAAGGCTGTGATCAAAGCGGCTTGATCTGGATAGGCAATATCAGCCCCGAAAGCTCTTATACCGCCCGCCTCAAAGGCATTGCGGGCAAAGCCGGCGCGGGCACTGACCTTGGCGAGGCTGCCTAAGGTAGCCAGAAAAATCTTTGGGCTTAGGCTGTCGGCCCGGTCCCGCAAGGCTTCAAAATCTTGTGCCAAGCGCATGGGCGCAATGGCCCCTGTCAAGGGTTTCGCAGGCGCGGAGGTGGCAGATATCGAAGGAGTAGCAGGCACAATTTCATCCAAATTGGCATAGATATTGATGCCAATGAGTTGGGTCTTGCGCTTGGCGATATCGCGGGAACGGGCGGCGCGCGTTTGGGCGACCCATCCCTGCACCAAGCCTTGACCCAAAGCAGACGGTAGTCCCCCTGCCCGCTCAATCTCTTGCACCAAGGGCCAAGCCGCTTGGGCCAAATCCTCGGCCAAAGCCTCCATCGCCCACGCTCCGCCTGCAGGATCGGTTACCCGGCCGAGATGGCTTTCTTCCTGTAAGATCAATTGGGTGTTGCGGGCGATACGGCGGGCATTCTCATCTGCCAGACCAAAGGCACTCGAATAAGGCAAGACCGTAATGACATCAGCACCCCCAGCCGCAGCACCAAAACAGGCGCAAGTGGCGCGCAAGATATTCGTCCACGGATCACGCTTGGTTTGCATGCGGCCAGACGTCACTGTCTGTAGGCGCATAGGTGCCGCAACACCACAGGCGTCCAAGACCCGCGCCCAAAGCCTGCGGGCAGCGCGCTGTTTGGCAATTTCCAGCACCACATCTGGCCCTGTTGCAAGGGTGAAGAGCAAAGTTGAATTCACCGCCTCAGCGGTCAGGCCCATCGCCTCACCTGCCCGCACATGGGCGATCGCAGAGGCAATCAACACCGCGAGTTCTTGTGCGTCTGAGCCGCCACCTTCATGGACAGGTCGCGCATCTGCGCGCAAGCACGTGGCGTATGGGAAGATACTAATGGTCTGGGCGGCAAAACCCGCCGCAGCTTCAAGGCTGCAGCCGGTCTGGCCATTCATACGGGCAGCCATGGGATCAAGATTAAAAGCTAGCTTCGCCGTAGCACGCTCAGTGGTCGGCACAGCATCGGCTAAAGCCCGCGCAGCCCCCAACGGATCGGCGGGCGCATCAAGTGCCACCGTCGCTAACGCCAGAAAAACCCCTTTGATCAAGGCCTGAAAGTCTGCAACGCGAGAGGCGACCACACCACAATTGCCGCTAGGATCAATCACAAACTCAATCGACGATACACCCCGCTCCAGATCGTAAAGCGCGGTTTGGTTGGCCGCTTGTGGGTCTGGGTTCAAAATGGTTTGACGGATATCCCAAGGCAGGAACACATCGCGCACCGCTTCTGCGCCCCGAATAAAAGGCGCTTGGCCCGCCACCCCAGTGCGCTCCGCTGGGTTTGGCGCGTCTGCTGAAATGTAGAGCGGCCGAACGGACACGCCGTCATAGGTCTGCCCAATCAAGCGTTCAAACGGGGCACCCTTTAATGCTTTTTCCGCTAGCTCCCGCCAGCGCGCAAATTCAGGGTCAGTGAAGCCAGAAGCCAATGCGAATGGATGAGTCATAGGATGGCAAGTGCAGGGCTAAGCCCGCCTCGTCAAGACCTCACCTAGCGTTAG
>JBEAVQ010000148.1:0-4709 GCA_041160865.1 Pseudomonadota bacterium
ACCGTCGGTGCAGGCGTTGTCGCGACCGTGGTTGAATAAAACCTTAGGCAATTGCCTAGACATTAAGAACGCCCTGACCGAAAGGTCGGGGCGTTTTTTTGTGCGTGGTCACCCTTCGCCCCATGAGAGGGAGAGGGAGAGGGGCGGGGGTGAGGGGACCTTCGCGCAATAGCAGGTTAGCTGGTGGATGGCCAATGCGCCGTTCAATGTTATTTGGTTTCGCGCCTGCATTCGCTTCGTATTCTGGTTTTATTTGGCCATGGTGCATTCCTTACGGAACCCACCCTACGGCGCAACCCACATTGCCTGAATACAATGCCCCTTTTGGGTAGCTGTCAGACCCTAAGCGTTTTTCTCGCAAGGTGGTGCGTTGCCTTGTTCGACGTCGTCGAAGAGGCCTTTGGCGCCTGCTGGCGCGCCCCGCACGTCGAAGAGGAGATCGGACTTGCGCAGATAGCCTTGCTCCATCAAGGTTCGCACTTGGGAGACAATTTGGGGATCAGCTTTCGCTTTGGGAATACTATCGAATTCTGGGCCGATTCCGATCTTTTCCCGCACCTTGTCGAACTTACTGCCGCCTTGCAGTTCATGAACAGCCGCCGTGATGGCGAATACGGGCGATTGCTCTAGGCCATTCATCGGATCCAGCGACCAGAAATAACCCTGCAATGTCTCCGCCGTGTGTTTCACGCTGTCACCATCGCACAAGCGCTGGACATTAAACTTGACTAGACACAATGCATAAGCGTTGCTTTCAGAATTCTCTCCGCCAAAATTAGAGAAGATGACTGATGGGTCTTCCTCAGGCCGCTCTTCGCCAATACGTGTCCGTGGGGTGCTAAATTGAACCTTTGTCCTGTTGGCACAGAAGGTTCGCGTCTGTGTTTCCACATTCGTCAGCTCGCCATCAGCCCGATTACGCCCGCCCATTTCAAAGTCGCCAATTTTTTGAAGGGCAAGAACTGCCTCTGGCGGGCTCCAAGGGTCTTTTACAACCCATCGACTAACAACCGTCGCGACCAGGCTGGTTGCGGCAAAACAACAAATCACTGTGAGAGGCGTGATCTTGTGGACGTCTGGCCCATAGAAAAGAGAGGAACGTCTATAGCTGTTTGTATAGTCGGAAAACTGTCGCACATATGGCAGAGTCGGTGCCTGCGGGCGAACAGCCCTTCGAATGTTATCGATAAAAGGCTCAGACTGTCTTGCTAAAACAAGTGGTTGAGGCATTATTGGAGGGGGTCTTTTTCCAAACAACATGTCGAAAACACTCCGATCAATGTGGCCAAGATGCTTTTTGAGGCGCAAGGGGCCGGCTAAGAATTTAATTTGTCCCATAGGGAGACAGACGCCCCCGGCGTCGCAGATTTTGTGCCTGAACAGGGAAAGGCCGTGGCTGGGTACTCCTGGAAATGGAGTGTCGGTTACCAAGTAATAGGCGTCGCACACCCCTCGACCGCTTGGGGAGGGGGGCTTCTATTCACACGCGCCGCTCCAAATGCTGCACCGCAGCATTTAGTATGCGCTTTCTAAAAGCGTCAGCTATAACCTGCTCATCGAACAACAAAGGGCTGCTCCTCCCCCCCCCCACGCAGCCTGGTGCAGGAGAGATAAAATGACCGAAGCAAAGAAAGTCACCGAAACCGTTGAGGCCGCTCGTAGCGAAGGTCTCGAAATCGCGCGCAAGATCTGGTTAGCTGGCGTTGGCGCTTATGGCCGCGTGTATCAAGAAGCTGCTGGCCGCGTTGAAAAAGTAACAGGTGCTGCAAACGAAATGTTCGACCAATTGGTTGAAAAGGGTGAGCAAGTTGAAGATCTGGTTCGCTCCAGCATCTCCAAGAACGAAACCGCTGGCAAAGTGACCGAGTATGTCGAAAAGACAACCGCACAAGTGAAGACGGCTTCGGAAACCCGTATCCATGATCTGGAAGAGCGTTTTGAAGCAGTCCGCAAGACTGTTGTCGAAACTGTATCGCCATTCATCGACAAAGTTGCGCCAATCAACATCTTCGCCATCGGCGGCCAAATCGAAGCCTTGACTGCAAAGATCGAAGCTTTGACCGCAGAAATTGAAGCTTTGAAGGGCGCGAAAGCTGCTCCTAAGGCTGCTAAGAAGACTGAAACTGAAGCTGCTTAAGCTGCTTCGTGATCCGGGCTGATAAAGCCGGTGATCGGCAACATGATCAAAGCGGCCGCGCGTGCGATAAGTGCGCGCGGCGTTTCTGTAACTGGGGCATCAAACTCCATGCGCACCAATTGGAAAGCAAGGCCAAGGGCGACTTGGTTGACCAAACCGTCAAAGGCTTCATCGCTGGCGATAATGGCCTTCGAGGCGCGAAGTGCATGGAGGAGGCCGAAGGCCGCATCATGCTGGACCGCGAACATATGGCGGATCTGATTGGCCAATCGGGCATCGGCGCGGACCACGGATAAGGGCTCACGATACGCAAAGCGGGCATCCCAAGCCTCTTCGACCAAAATGTGTGCCCATGTCCAAGCGGTTTCAATGGTGGCGTCCGGGCCTGCGCACTTTTCCAGTGCGGCACCTTTGATGGCCTCAAGCTCCTCAATATGGGCCGCCAACAAAGCGGCAGCAATCTCGGCTTTGCCTTTGAAATGGTAATAGAGGTGGCCGGGAGACATCGAGAGATGGTTGGCAATATCGACTGCCGCCAAGGCACCGAAACCTTCGCTGTTGAAGAGTTCACGCGATTTGGCGAGGATTTTGTCCTTGGTGGGGCTTGATCCACTCATCTTGAGGTGTCCTTCAGCAGCGAGTCACAGGTAAACGACGAAAATGCGTAATCAAACGCGATTATCACAGCAGAAACGACTTCACGATTGTCAATTGCCGTCATAACGTCGGTTCCGACAATGCTTGCGGGGGTCATTTAATAATGAATCAACGGGGCGGGGAGGTCTGAATGTCGAAACAGAAAATCAATCTTGGTGATGAAGCCGCACAAAATACTGTGGCCCTAACGGCCATGATGGGCCTGGCACGTGAGGATTTGATGGGGGCAGTCGCGCTGATGATGCGCGAAGTAACCGCAAAGCCTGCCACTACGACCAAGCATCTGAAGGCCTTGGGCGATGATGTCGTCAAGATTTTGAAGAATGAAAGTGATCTGGCACCAGAAGCCAAAGATAAGCGCTTCATGGATATTACGTTCAAATACAACCCGATCTATCGGATGGGCATGCAATATTATCTCGCGGTTCAAAAGAACGTCGGTACGTGGCTGGCTGATCTTGAACTAGACGAGATGGAAAAGGCGCGCGCCACCTTTGTGTCTCAGATGATCATCGACAGTATCTCGCCTACCAACACGCTTGTGGGCAATCCGGCTGCGATTAAGCGCGCCTATGAAAGCGGTGGCATGAGCCTGATTAAGGGCCTGCAAAATGCCTATCGCGACATCACGGAAAATGGTGGCCAAGTCAGCCAAGTCGACAAGCGCCCGTTCAAAGTTGGCGAAAACCTTGCGACCTCTAAGGGCGCGGTCGTCTATAGGACTGAAATGATGGAGCTGATCCAGTATTCGCCGGCGACCGAGCAGGTGCATGCCATTCCGTTCCTGATCATCCCGCCACAGATCAACAAAGCCTATGTGAACGACTTATCGCCAGACAAGAGCATCGTGCGCTTCTTGGGCTCTTTGGGCTTAACCACCTTCCTTGTCTCTTGGCGCAATCCACGGGTAGAGCATCGCAATTGGGGCTTGGCCGAATATGTCGACGAGCTGATTAAGGCGAGCGAAGTGATCCTAGAGATCACCAAGTCGAAGAAGTTGAACGTTTCGGGCGCGTGCTCTGGCGGCATCACAACGGCGACCTTCCTGTCGAAATTGGCCAGCATGGGCGATAAACGCGTCAATGCGGTGAGCCTGATGGTGAACGTGCTCGACCCACAAAAGGACGATTCCGAAGTGGGGGCCTTGGTCTCTGAACACGGGATTGAGCTCGCGCGTCAGCGCTCGGCAAAGAAGGGTATTTTGGAAGGTGATTCCTTGGGCCGCATGTTTGCTTGGATGCGCCCCAACGACCTGATCTGGAACTATGTCATCAATAATTATCTGATGGGCCAAGATCCGCCGCCGTTTGACGTGTTGTTCTGGAATAATGACACCACCAATCTGCCAGCAAAGCTGCATTCGGATTATCTTGACATGTATCCCAAGCAGCCCTTCGCCAATCCGGGCCAAGTAGAGTTTGCTGGCCATGTTGTTGACTTGACCAAAGTCACCAATGATTTGTTTGTCATCGCCGGGGTGACCGACCATATCACACCGTGGAAAGCCTGTTATCGCACCACGCAATTGGTGGGCTCATCGAATATCGAGTTCATCCTTTCGCACTCTGGCCATATTCAGGCCTTGCTGAACCCGCCGGGCAATCCGAAGTCGAAATATTATCGCAATGAGGGCAAGCCGCCCCCAACCACCGATGAATGGATGGCTGGGGCGACGGAGATGCCAGGCTCTTGGTGGCCCTTGTGGGGCGAATGGCTGAAAGCGCGCTCTGGTGCGTTGAAGGCTGCCCCAGCTGAGGTTGGCAATAAGAACCATCCGGCAGGTGATGCTGCTCCTGGCCGCTATGCGTTCAATGATTAAAAGGCCTGTATCGAGCTGCCCTTTCCAAGCGTAAGAGTTTGGCAACCATCTTGATCGACCATAAAAGCCCGGCTCTGGGATCGCTAAAAGGATTGT
>JBEAVQ010000056.1:0-16691 GCA_041160865.1 Pseudomonadota bacterium
CGCGTGCAAATAAGAACGTTGCGTTGCAAGGGAAAGGTTGCGAAGGTTCATGTCGTCGATCATACGACGACGCAGCGGGTGAACCGCTGTCATGGTCTCAGCAACCAAACCTTCTCATCAGGAGACCATCCCAAACAACATAAATCCACTCCCGCGTTAGCGGGTTCGTTCAATCATAAATGAATCAGGCTTCAGGGGATGTGGTATAAAGCGGTCCAAAGCGTCGCTCCGCTTGCCTTGACGCCTCATCTTGCGCGCCCAAACTCGGGCTAAGTTTTTAACAGGCAGAGCCTGCGGCACAGGTTGTCCAACGTGCAAAAGCCAAAACTAAGGCCGATGCTAATCGAGGTGGTGCCGCCACTTAGGACTGCACCCTACGGGCTCACCGAGACCTCCAGCTCACCCCCTAATGCAGCTTAAACTTGGGCCTTATGATTTGGTTGACATGGCCGATCACGATCAGCGTCACGCCGCGCCACCAGCCGTGGATTGCAATCAGATGCATGCGGTAAAGTGACTGATAAACCATCCGCGCGATCCAGCCCTCGACACGCATGCGCCCGCCAACCAGATTGCCCATGAGACTACCCACCGTGGAAAAACGGCTGAGCGACACCAGCGAGCCATGGTCGTGATAGACAAAATCCTGCT
Source organism: Pseudomonadota bacterium (assembly GCA_041160865.1). Lineage (GTDB taxonomy): Bacteria > Pseudomonadota > Alphaproteobacteria > Caulobacterales > Aquidulcibacteraceae > Aquidulcibacter. The sequence goes on from JBEAVQ010000056.1 coordinate 652, forward strand.
GTGGCTGGCCAGCTTGCGCGCGCAGCAGATTGTGAAACACTTGGGCAGCCATCTGGTGCGCCGATTGCGCGCGCGGCGGGATAGGGCGGTCGCGACCTGGCAGGATGCAGGAAGCGCAGTCGCCCAGCGCATAAATGCGGTCGTCCTTGGTGGTCTGTAGCGTTGGCCGCACAATGATTTGGTTGCCGCGTGTCAGTTCGAGGTCACCTATCGTCCGGATTTCGTCTGCCCCCTTCACGCCAGCGGCCCAAAGAATGAGATTGGACGCGATGACCTCGCCTGTGCTGGTATGGACTTCATTCTTGTCAAGGCGCACGACTTGGGTGTTGTCGAGCACTTTGACGCCCAGCTTTTCCAGTTCGTGTTTGGCACTCTCAGCCAGCGTCTCATCAAGGGCGGGTAGGATCCGGGGTCCGGCCTCAATCAGGGACACCTGGAGCTTCGATTCATCGAACACTTCCAGCCCATAATGGCGCAGGGCCTTGGCGGCATTGTAAAGCTCTGCGGCCAGTTCAACTCCGGTCGCGCCGCCGCCAACGATGCTGATCCGCACGCAGGCTTCTAAATCGCCGGTTTGATGGGCGTGGTTGGTGCGCAGGCATGCATTCAAGAGCTTTTGACGAAAGCGGTCAGCTTGGGGACGGTCTTCGAGAAACATCGCATGTTCGCGCACACCGGGAACGCCGAAATCATTGGAAATGCCGCCCATCGCCAATACGAGATAATCATAGCGAATGGTGTGCCGTCCGATGATCTCTTCGCCGCGCTCGTCCAGTAATGGGGCCGTGGTGACGGTGCGGGCGGTTCGATCCACGCTTTCGAGGCTGCCGTTGAAAAACCGATAGCCCCAGCGCACCGCATGGCCGCCATAGCCCACTTCGTCTAGATTGGCATCGAGAGATCCTGCCGCAACTTCGTGTAGGAGCGGCTTCCAAATATGGGTCAAATTTCGGTCGATTAGAATGATATCATGGGCCTTGCGGCCATACCGAGATCCAAGCAGGCGCACGAGTTCCAGACCCCCGGCACCGCCGCCTACTACGACGATTTGCGTCTTTCTTTGTGTCACTTGATTCCCCTGCCACCGCGTAATTTCAATCTCTGGCGTATCAGGGATTGGCTTACCAACTCAAGCCAGAACTTGTGCCCAACGCCGCGTAGCGGTTGGCGCGTCTGGGCAGTGGCAGGGATTTGACCTTAAGGCTCGATTCCGTCACAAGGCGTGGCAACAACCTCCCACTCCATGCGAAGAATGAGACCTTAATGGCGAACCGTGCACTTTTGGCGACTGAAGCCAAAGCTTGGCCCTTTGAACAAGCCCGTTTGTTGTTGGATCGGGTCAAAAAAGTCGGAAAGCAGGGCCCGGTCATCTTTGAAACGGGCTATGGTCCGTCGGGCTTGCCCCATATCGGCACCTTTGGCGAAGTCGTGCGCACGACGATGGTACGCCACGCCTTTATCGCGCTGACAGATGGCACGGTTGAGACCCAGCTAATCTGCGTAAGCGATGACATGGATGGCATGCGCAAAGTGCCAGACAATGTGCCCAATCCAGAGGCGCTGGTGCCCTATCTCCAGAAGCCTCTGACCGATGTGCCCGATCCATTTGGTACCCATGCTGGCTTTGCCCAGCACAATAATGCCCGCCTGCGCGGCTTTTTGGATAGCTTTGGCTTTGACTATCAGTTCAAGTCCGCGACTGAGCTTTACCGCTCTGGCGCTTTTGACGCCACGCTTCTGCGCGCGCTCGACAAGTTTGACGAGATTATGGGCGTGATGTTGCCAACTTTAGGCGAGGAGCGGCGCGCGACCTATAGCCCGTTCCTGCCAATCTCCCCCACCACTGGCCGCGTTCTATATGTGCCGATGAAGGCCATCGATGCTAAGGCGGGCACGGTGACCTTTGCCGATGAAGATGGAACCGACGTGACTGTGCCGGTCACCGGTGGGCACGTCAAAATGCAATGGAAGCCAGACTTTGGCATGCGCTGGGCCGCGCTTGGCGTCGACTTTGAGATGTATGGCAAGGACCACCAGACCAATGGCCCGATCTATTCCAAGATCTGCCGCATCTTGGACGCAGAGCCGCCGCTGCAATATTGCTATGAGTTGTTCTTGGATCAAAATGGCGAGAAGATCAGCAAGTCAAAGGGCAATGGTATCTCGGTTGAGCAATGGCTGACCTATGCCCCGCCAGAAAGCCTGTCGCTCTATAATTTCCAAAAGCCACGTGTGGCCAAGAAGCTTTATTTCGACGTGATCCCGCGCGCAGTGGATGAATATGTTCAGTTTTTGGACGCCTTCCGCCGGGAAGAGCCTGCCAAGCAGCTCGAAAATCCGGTTTGGCACATCCATAATGGCCATCCGCCGCAATATGGCTCGCCTATCAGTTTTGCCTTGCTTCTAAACCTCGTCTCGGCGGCGAACGCGGAAACCAAGGACGTGCTGTGGGGCTTTATCAAGCGCTATGCACCCGAAGCCACACCGGCCGAACAGCCTTTGCTTGATGAGCTCGCAGGCTTTGCCGTCGCCTATTACCGCGACTTCATTCAGCCAACGAAGAAGTTCCGCGCGCCAACCGAGGCCGAGCTTGCCGCCATATTGGACCTGAAAGCCCGTCTTGAAGCGATGGGGCCAGACATGCGCGACGGCGATGAAATCCAGAATATGGTGTTTGACGTCGGCAAGACGCACCAGTTTGAAAATCTACGCGATTGGTTCAAGGCGCTCTATGAAGTCTTGCTGGGCCAAGAACAAGGCCCGCGCTTTGGCGGCTTTGTTGCCTTGTTTGGCGTGACCGAAACGATTGCTCTGATTGAGGAAAGGCTGGCTGCATGGTCTTAAAACTGCGCGTCGCAACCCCTGACGATATGCCCGAAATGAAGGTCCTGATGGGCTTGGCCATCGGGCAATTGATGAATGACTTTCTGACGCCCGAACAAGTTGAAGGCAGTCACGAGACCATGGGGATCGACACCCAGTTGATCGAAGACGGCACTTATTTTGCGGTCGTGGAAGAAGACGGCAAGATCGTCGGCTGTGGCGGGTGGAGCCGCCGCGGCACGCTTTATGGCGGGGATCACAGCGCCGGGCGCGACAATCGCCTCCTCGACCCCGCAACCGAGCCTGCTCGCATTCGCGCCATGTATACCCACCCAGAGCATGTGCGCCGTGGCATTGGCCAGATGATCATTGATGCCGGCGAGGCCGCTGCCCGCGCCGAAGGATTCAAGAGCGCCCAGATGGGAGCCACTTTGGCGGGTGAACCGCTCTACCGCCGCTGTGGTTATGAGTTGATCGAAGTGATCGAAAAGCACGCCAAAAATGGTGCGATCATCCCTCTGAAAATCATGGGAAAGACGCTTTAGGAAAACAAGAAAGGTCGCTGGTTGCCCAGCGACCTTTCCATTGCCAGACCAGTGAAATGGCCCGATCTCAATTCGAAGAAAGGCTTATAATCGCTAAGCCTTCACCTCCGAAGGGATCCCGACAGACATTTCACTAAGGCGCAGACAATGAAACATAGGATCACCTCCTTTCAGTTGCTAATGGGATCACCATAGCGCCTTAGTTTGAGGTATCTGTCTAGGGGTGTGGGGGGAGAATTTTTGAGATGCGGCTTTAAAGCCCTTCTCCCTCTGGGAGAGGGGAGAAGATCTGTCCTCTTAGAAGCGCTCCTTACGACACAGATACGGCCCTAACCATCCCCCAACACCCCACGCCACAAGACTGCCATTTGATATACAGTCGGCACCCCGATGATCAGCATGAAGGGAAAGGTGATGCCCAGCGATGAGGTGAGGTAGATGGCCGGGTTCGCGGTTGGAAAGGTGGCGCGCACGGCTGCTGGGGCGTCGATGTAAGAGGCGGAAGCCGCAACCGCCCCGATGACAAAGGCTGACCCCAGTGGCAGGCCCGCCCAAGTTGCAAGGCCTGAGGCGAGGGCACCGTGCACCATCGGCATAACGATCCCAAATGCAGCCATGGCAGGGCCTACTTTGGCAAACTCTTTCAGATGCCGCGCCGCCGTCATGCCCATTTCCAGTAGGAAGAGGACCAGCACGCCCCGGAACAGATCGACAAAGAAGGGTTCGATTTTGGCGAAATTCGTCTCCCCGATCAGACCTCCGATCAGAAGGCCACCGCCAAGTAAGACAAGGCCGCGTCCGCGCAGGGTTTCCATCACGATTTCGGTAAGCTTGCCCTTATCCCCACTAGACCGGCTGAGCACGAAGCGTCCGTAAAACAGCGCGACCAATATTGCCAGCTCCATCAACGCCACAAGCCCGGTGACAAAACCGTCCATCGGCGTGCCCTTGCCCTCAGCATAGGTGCGCGCGACCACAAAGGTCACCGACGAGACTGAGCCGTAAAGGGCTGCAACGCCTGCCGCATTGGGTGTGTCCAAGCGCAACACGAACTTCGCAATCAAAAAGGCTATGAGGGGCAGTAGGAAAATCAGTGCCGCTGTAACGGCCAGCCCGTTGGCGATATCGGCAAAGGCCACGCCCGCCAGTTCTTGGCCACCTTGCAGACCAATAGAGAACAGCAAGAAGATCGCGAAAATTTTGATGACCGGCTCGGGTATCTCTAGATCTGACTTGATCAGAGTAGCGATCATGCCAAGCAAAAATGCCATGGTTATAGGCGAGACTAGGTTTTCTATCAGAACTTCAACCGGCATCTTTGGCTCCTCGCTTTGGGTTGTGGGGCCGCTGCTTAGTCGGTTGGTCCCAGAAGGAGAAACTTGAAAACCTGATTGGATTTATCGGAAAAACCGTGGCGAAATGGCCTGTTTTGGGCTTGCTTGCCGAAACGACATGCCTTTTTTCGCGGCTCCTAACTCTGGAGGTCGCCATGAACACATTTTCCTGTACCAAGTTTTTCCCTGTCGCCATGCTCACGGTGGTCGCCGCCTATGTGACAACACCGCTCGCCGCGCAGGCACAATCGCAGGCTCCTATCAGCAAGGAAGAAGTTGCCGCCAACTTCGAGGGGTGGAAGGCGGCCCTTGCCACCAAAGATCCCAGGACTGTAGCAAGCCTATTTGCCCCAAACGCCATTCTTGAGCCGACCTTGTCTAATCAGGTTCGCCATACGCCTGCAGGTGTCGAGGCCTATTTTGTCAACTTCCTGAAGCTGTCACCAAAGCCGACCATTAATGAGCGTCACATCGAAATTCTGGATGAGAACACAGCAATTGACGCTGGGATCTGGACGTTTGATCTCGTTCAGGACGGCAAGCCCACATGGGTAACAGCGCGCTACAGCTTCGACTGGGAGAAAATCGACGGTGCGTGGCGTATTCAAATGCTGCACTCCAGTGTGATGCCGGAGCCGATTGAGGCACGTCCAGCCCCGCTTCAGAATTGAAACAATAGTCTCCGCTGGATCGCGCGCTGGCGTTGACGGCGCGCGGTCATCGCCGCATTAGGTAAGCCATGTACGACGTCGACACCGCCTTTCTGCGCACCTTTGTGACGCTGGCCGATACCCGCAGTTTCTCGCGGACCGGCATCCTCGTGGGCCGATCGCAATCGGCTGTGTCGGGCCAGATCAAGAAGCTGGAAGAAATTTTCGACCGTCAATTGATTGAGCGTGATACCCGCAATGTCCGCCTGACCCCAGATGGCGAAAAGCTCTTAGGCTATGCCCGCGACATGATCGCCTCGGCGGACGTGATGCTGGCGCGGTTCCAGTCGCAAGAGATCGCAGGCGAAGTGCGCTTTGGCTCGCCAGAAGATTTCACGACCGCCCATTTGCCCGACATTCTGGCTGCCTTCATGAATGCGCACCCGCAAGTGATGCTGCATGTCTCCTGTGCTCTGACCCGTACTCTAATCGATGAATTTGAAGCGGGCTTGCATGACCTTGTGCTGATCAAGCAATCGACCGAGCGCGTCCATCCAGGCGCTCGTGCGATCTGGCGGGAGGAATTGGTGTGGGTTGGCCCCGCTAATGATACGTTGCCAAAAGCCTTTGAAGAAGCCCGTGCGGTCTTTGCAAAGCGGCAACGGCCTTTGCCCTTGGTGCTGTCTCCACCAGCTTGTGTCTATCGCGAACGGGCGCTGGCAGCGCTTGATCGCGTGAAGGCGCCGTGGACAAGTGCGTTTACCAGCCCCAGTCATGCGGGTTGTGCGGCGGCCGTGCGCGCAGGCCTTGGCTATGCGGTGATGCCGCGCGGTCTCATTCAAGACGGCATTGATGTTCTGGGCGATTGGCCTGCCTTGGAAGCCGCCGACATGTGCTTGCTTGAACCCACACGGCAAAGCCCTGCCGCCCAAGCGCTCGCCCATTTCATTGAAACGCGGATGGCAGAACGTAAGGGCGCGGCAAAAGCGTTATGAGGCATTCTTTGCGGCAGTTTTGCACTGTCATCCCGGACGGCGTTAGCCGAGTCCCTGACCTTGTGCCGCAAAGTCCAGTGGGGTCTCCGCTCTGCGCTTCGCTTTGGCGGGAAGACAGTAAATAAAGCGCAGCTCCCCTAAGCCGCGATCTCCACCGTCCAGCTTTCGATCACGGGATTGGCCAGAAGCTTGGCGGCCATTTCTTTGGCGCGGGCAGCACCGCGTTCTGGGTCGGTTTCGTCGAGTTCGATTTCGATTACTTTGCCGACGCGGGCATCTTCGGCCTCATGAAATCCCAAGCCACGCAGGGCTTCGGCAATGGCGCGGCCTTGAGGGTCCAACACGCCTTTTTTCAGACGGACATTCACAATGGCTTTCATCGGTCGGTTTAGCCTTCTACAAACGCGCTGCGTGGGTCTTTGAAAATGCCCAAGCGCTGGGCGACTTCGGCATAGGCCTCAGAAACGCCGCCCAAATCTTGCCGGAAGCGGTCTTTGTCGAGCTTGTTATTGGTGCGTGCATCCCACAAGCGGCAGGAGTCTGGGCTGATCTCATCTGCCAAAACAGTTCGCACCATGTCGCCCTCATAGAGACGACCAAACTCGAGCTTAAAGTCCACCAAGCGGATGCCAACACCGGCAAACAGGCCGGACAAATAGTCATTGATGCGCAGGGCGAGGGCCATGATGTCATCAATTTCTTGTGTGGTCGCCCAGTTAAACGCGGTAATATGCTCTTCCGCAACGATGGGATCGCCTAAACCGTCGTTCTTATAATAGAATTCCACGATGGACCGGGGCAGCAATTCGCCTTCGGGAATACCCAAACGCTTGGAGATCGAGCCGGCAGCAACATTGCGCACGACGACTTCTAACGGGATGATTTCCACTTCGCGGATTAATTGCTCGCGCATATTCAAGCGGCGGATGAAGTGGGTGGGCACGCCAATCGCATTGAGATTGGTCATGATGAATTCTGAAATACGGTTGTTCAGAACGCCTTTACCTTCAATAATCGCATGTTTTTCAGCGTTGAAGGCGGTTGCATCGTCCTTGAAATACTGGATCAGGGTACCAGGCTCTGGCCCTTCATACAGGACCTTGGCCTTGCCTTCATAAATTTTCTTGCGGCGGGACATGGTCGCGCTCTCCTCAGTGGTCAGGTGGCAAGGCACGCACTCGCAGCCATCGCGGCCCGAGTCGAAACTCCTAACGACGAGACCACCCTAACAGGCTGCGCGACAGGCCTCAATCATGTGGCGCATCCCCTTGCGCTAACTTGCGCAGAGACCTATCCAGACCGCGTAGCCGTTCCCACTTAGGAACCTGTCCGCTGACGTGTTTTTTAAGGAAGTCTGACCATGAGCCAGTTCGATGAGCGCAAGAGCGCTGAAGAAGCCAAATATGCGCACGATAGTGAGCTTTCGTTCAAAATCACCGCCCGCCGCAACAAGCTCCTCGGCGCTTGGGCTGCTGGTTTGATGGGCCTCGAGGGTGACGCCGCTGAAGACTATGCCAAAACCGTCGTCATGGCTGATTTTGAAGAAGCGGGTGATGACGATGTCTACCGCAAAGTCAAAGCCGATCTCGACGCCAAGGGTGTAGAAGTCAGCGAGAATCAGGTCCGTCGCGAGATGGAGCAGCTCTTGGATGTCGCCCGCCAACAGCTGACGGCCTAAGCCGATGCGTCGCGCGCTGACCGTGGCTGGTTTTGCCTTTGCATTGGCGACCTTGTCTGCCTGTGCCTTGGGCCCGGTTGAATCCGATCCTGCCCAAGCAGAAGCGCGCGCCGCGGCCATGCGCCAAGACTGTTATCGCCGCGGCGGCACGTGGAGCGAAGAGACCCGCACTTGTGTCGGCGCCGATGCCATTCGGCGCTGAGAGGGCTAGACAAGCCCGACTAGACCCCCTCACTATGCTCGATACGTAGCGCAGTCAGCTGGGAGACAATTAGATGCAGCGGCGGGCCTTTGTATCCTTGTTGGGCGCAAGCTTGGGGGCTGGTCTTGTCAGCCCGGCTTTGGCTGCAAAGCGCAAAACCGATCCTCTCGCAGGCTTCGATGCCGAACTTGACCTGGCACGCCAGAATTGGCGCGTGCCGGGCTTGGCAATTGCCGTTATCAAGGATGGCGCCCCTATTTATACCAAGGGCTTTGGGTGGCGCGATGGGGCTAAGACCCAAGCTGTTACGCCCGATACTTTGTTTGGCGTTGCCTCGCTTACAAAGGCTTTCACTTCGGCCACGGTGGCGCTTTTGGTGGATGAGGGCAAGCTTGCGTGGGATGAACCCGTCACCACCTATCTGCCAGAGCTTAAAATGGCCGGCGGGGTGGAATATGCCAGCTTGAGCCTGTTCGACATGCTCTCACATCGCACAGGCCTCGGCACTCATGATCTGGTCTGGTACAATAATGAGAAGCTGAGCAAGACAGAGCTTTTGGCGCGTTTGCCTTATTTGGACACGTCAGCACCCCTACGAAGCGAGTATAAGTACAACAACCTCATGTATATTCTGGCGGGCCTCGTGGTTGAGCGCGCGTCGGGCCAGAGCTGGGAAGCTTTCACAGAGGCACGCTTGCTAAAGCCCTTGGGCATGGGGCGAACGGGTTTTAGTCCCAGCCAAATGGCCCACGATGCTGACTTTGCCTTTGGCCATAAACTTCTGCCTAGCAAGCAAGCCGTGCAAATCCCTTTGCGGCCCGAAGATGCGATTGGCCCGGCGGGTGAGCTGCATAGTTCGGTCACTCAGTTTATTCCTTGGATGGAAATGCAACTGGGCCGCGGCCAATATCGTGGCAAGCGCTTGATCTCCGTGGCCCAAAGTGAGGCGATGTGGGCACCGCTTGTCTCCACCGGCGGTCAACCCGAGGCGACGGAGTTGAGCCGCGGCCTTTATGGCCTCGGCTGGCGAACAGATTTTTATCGTGGGATGCGCCGGGTCGCTCATGGCGGGAATCTCAATGGTTTCTCGTCCCGCGTGACCCTGTTCCCAGAGCAGAATGTCGGGATCGTCGCTTTTGCAAATATGCGCGGCACACCTTTGCCCGGCCATGCGAGCCTGGATTTGTTTGATCGTTTAATGGGGTTGGCACCTGCCAATTGGTCAGCCCGGGGGCTTGCCCGGCGTGATGCCAATGAGGCCAAGGCCGCGACCCAAACCCCGCCCGTGCCCATCCCCAACACCACGCCTTCGCGAGAGCTTGCCGCTTTTGTCGGCACTTATGGGCATAAGGGCTATGGCACTTGGACGGTCACCCTCAATGAGGCCGGCTTGCAGGGGACCTATAATGAGATGCCAATCCGACTAAACCATTGGCATTATGATGTATTCAATGGCCAGCCCACGCGGGAAGATGACGACGATCTTCTGGATGTAAAGTTCGCGTTTCAAGCCGACATGGCTGGTAAAATCCGGTCCTTGGAAGTGCAGATGGATAGTGATTTCCCGCCTGCCGTCTTTGTCCGGACATCTGGCTGAGGTAGATCACGCGACCTCCCACCAAATTGCAGTTCTTTAGTCATGGATTTGTCATAACGATTGATCCAAGCGGCCCTGTCACGCGTAAAGCTCATAACCAAATCAGGTGCGGACAAGGATCGGAGAGATCAGATGGCCACGTATGAGACAGCCGAAGCCCAAAGCGCGACGCGACGGTTTGTTAAACAGGCTATGAAGGCACCCTTGCTGGAGCATGATCACGAACGTGAGCTTGCCGTTGCCTGGCGTGATCATCAAGATGAGCGCGCGCTGCATGAATTAACGACCGCCTATATGCGGTTGGTGATCTCTATGGCGGCCCGCTTCCGTAATTACGGTTTGCCGATGAGCGACCTCGTCCAAGAGGGCAATATTGGATTGATGCAAGCGGCTGCTCGCTTTGAGCCCGACCGCGAAGTCCGCTTTTCCACCTATGCAGCTTGGTGGATCCGCTCAGCGATCCAGGACTATGTTCTGCGCAATTGGTCCATTGTTCGCACCGGCACGACAGCCGCGCAGAAGTCCTTATTCTTCAATCTGCGCCGACTGCGTGCCCTGATGAGTGACACGGGCGAAGCTATGATGACGCGGGAGAACCGCGAGATCATCGCTACCAAACTAGGGGTTAGCGAACGGGAGGTCGAGCAAATGGCTTCGCGCCTGTCTGCCAACGACCGTTCCCTTAATGCGCCGATGTCTGATGGCATTGATGGCGGCGGCGAATGGCAGGACTTGTTGCCAGACGAAGGTATTCTGCCCGATCAAGACGTGATGGAGCGTACCGATACCGAGCGGCGCACCAATTGGATCCAAGAAGCGCTAAAGTCTCTGAATCCGCGCGAACTCGCCATCATTCAGGAACGGCGTTTAACCGATGAAGGCGCAACTTTGGAATCCTTGGGCGTACGCATGGGCATCTCGAAAGAGCGGGTTCGCCAGATCGAGCATCAAGCGATGAAGAAACTAAGGGCCGCCTTGATCAAAAGGGTTGGCGACCCTGAAGATAGCGGCCTTCTGCCAGACGTCTGATCGGTTCGTTACCGCACGACGGCACGGTCGGCATAGAGAACCGCCGTATAAATGCCCTTGGAGCCGGTCATACGCACCGGAACTGATACGCCCATTTTACCGACATCGGCTAACCAGATTTCAAGGCGGATTGGCTCACGCGATTCACCTGGCTTCTTCTGATTAAATCCCGCCACTTCGGTATAGGTGCCACGGCAATAGGTGGCTGGGCCTTTGTAGGCTGGTGTAGAAACGTTTTCGGTTCCAACATATTGGGTGCGGATGTCATAGCGTCGCTTGCCATCAAAAATCTTCACGGCACCACCACAGGCCCGTCCAGCGTCCCGACCGGTCACGAGTGAAAGCTCCATCAGACCCGTAACTGGGTCGACCGCGTCAAGCTTTTGGGCCAAAGTTGCAGGTGGAAAGCCCATGCTGCTCCACATCGGTGCCGCCGTCACATCCACATTGCGGCCCCCAAAGGCCATGGTAATGCGGCGCCTTTTGCCATTGGTTTCTTGGTTAACGAACGACCTAGGCTTTAACTGGCCGTTATCAATCGCGCCTTTGACGGTTGCAACGCCAGCATCATTATTGAATGAAGCGGCAATGCCAGAGGTGCGATACGTCGCCTCACCGCTATAGCTGTCTTGCGACAGACTGACTTTGAACGAGCCTCTTGCCAGCTCCAACGGCCCAATTCTCGCCCGCAACGAAATATCGACCGATCGGCTCTGACCCGGGCTCAAAGAAGTGAGGAGACTCTGGTAGGGGCCGTTCTGGGCGATACTGGGGGTTGCAAGCACACAAAGGGCCGCAATCGAACGCACCAGCGAGACTTTTGACATCAGAATTTCTTTCGTTTCGGCTTTTAGACGAAGGCTAAGCTAGGCTTTCCTTCCTGAACGCAAGGTGATTGCTTATGGTCGCAAATGTGGCGTTGTCTAGCCACTGGCTGCACTAGCAATAGCCCGTCGGCCCTAGTTTCGCTGATCTTTTTTAGTAAGTTTGACAAGCAATTTGAAGCTGCGCCCGCCACTCGGCAACCAAGGGCGGGAGTAGTTCAGGCGTGTTACTGGTGTCACTTAAATGGACGTCCACAACGCGCGCAGCTTCGCCAAGCGCGGCAAAGCTGAACGTAGCGGCATTGCCCGCTTGAACATGGGCAAGGCGGCGCAATTCTTCAAAAGTGCGGGCTTCGGCAAAGCCGAAGTCGACTTCACTTTGTAGCCCTTCGATCGTGCTGAGGTCTTCCCTTAGGCTGACCATATAGCTTGCCTTAATGGCTGATAAATCTGGCGGACTACCCAATGCTAGCATGCCTTTTCTCCTTATGTTTCTCACAGATACAGCGAAATGCTTATCGCTTTCATAAGCCTGAACACCATTTTCAGGAGGCTTTATGACGGATTTATTACATTCTCTCTGGCATCTAATTATTGATTTATAATGATTATTTTTCAGAATTTATAATTCTGTCGTCTTAAAGTCATTAAATTGTCATATATGTGTTGTCAGGCCGTCATTTTAGTGTCACATTTGACTGACGGGACAGATTAGGTCGCGCAATTTTGTGGGTCATTGAGGAGATAGCCATGACACACCGTTTTGTTGGACTACTTGCGTTTGCGGTTTTGGCTGCTGGTTCTGCACAGGCAGAAATTGCTGATCAGAAGGTGTTGGCCAATGCTGCACCTGAGGTGGTTTTCAAGCAGATTGAGCAGGCTGCGACCAAAATGTGTGCCGAGGCCGCGCGTCGGGACCGGGTGGTGAATGAGGCTCACTGCGTCAACACCCTGATCGCCTATGCCGTGGCCGAAGCCGATCGTCCCAGCTTAACCGCTGTTGCTCTGGCTGAGCGTCCTGCAATCTCAACCGTGCGGGTGCAATTGCCAGAGGCACGTCCAAGCCTGCAAACAACGTCGCTGGCCCAGTAATCTGGGCCGCGCTCGGCGGGCGAGCATGTCGTAAAGGCTTGCTATGCTGCCTTAGCCGTCCGTCAAGCGGGCGCGGGAAAGCTTTACTTGAAGTTGGCGCACCTCTTTATCGGCTAGCTTCGCCTGCGCCGCCACATCGGAACGGATGCGGGCGACATCAGTTGGGCTCAACAAGGCACAATCCCGGTCTATCTGCGCCGTGCCACAGAATTTCTTGCCATCGGCTCGCACGACGAAGAATGAGGGGTCCAGTTCATTCACTCGCGCGGCGAGCGCTTGGCTGACTTCTAACCGAGCCAATGCTTGATCAAGCGCGCGCTCAAGACCCTCATACTGGCTTTGAGTGATGATCATTGGACCATCAAGGCTGATTTGAACCGCAACGACATGGGCCTGTTCGGCGGCTTTAGCTGCAGCAGCAGCTTGCGCGGCCCATTTGGCCGATCGACTTGCCTCGGCCTCCGCAAGCGCTTTTAAGCCCTTCAACGAGGCGGCTGGCAATGTTGCGGCCGGTGCCGCTGCGGGCGCTGGTGGCTCAGGCGGCTCGGGTGAGGCTGGGACCGCAACCGGGGTATAGGCGTCAAACTGGGGGGCCGCGGCGGCCATCACCAAGCGAGGTGTAGCATGCACCAATCGTCCGTGAAAAACCTGTTCGACTAAGCTCTTGTTGCTGGCCGCGAGCGCGCGCTGAGGCTGAGTGGCAGCAGGGCCTCTGCTAGCCAGCGCCGTCGAGGTGCCCATCTCCACCTTGCGGGTTATTGTGGTGTTGCCGTAGGGCAAGCCCAAAGCCAATTTCAGGCCTTCTAGACTGGAGGCGCGGGCGTCTGGCGTTGCCCACAAGCCATTTATTGAGCCTGCAGCCCCAAAACTGGCCAGCAGGACCGCGGCGGCACACAATGAAAGTCGATATTGCAAGGCTAATCACCTCATGAGCGGCATTCGGGGAGGGCCACTTACTCCCTTCCACCCTATCAAAGCAGGCTCGTCAACGCGCTTCAGCGAATTTCCGTGCAATCTAACATAAGTTTAACAATGCGGTCATGGAAAGCCCATGTTCGGGTGCAAAGAGGTGAAATCAGTTAAGTCGGCGCACGAAACGCGCGGCTCTACCCCTATCCTGCGCGAAAGAATTGCCACCCGGCTTCAAGGCCAGCGGACTTGACCTGCTCGGAAGCTAAAGCTGTGCGATTAAGCACCAACCCTCGCACGTAAGGTGTCGGGTATAGACAAGCCACACACGCCATTCTCGACCTTGTCATCAAGTCGCAGTATCAGAAGCCATGACTGTACGAATCATCCACACCCTCGCCGATATTGCTGATCATTATGACGCCGTCCTATGTGACGTGTGGGGGGTGATCCATAATGGCCGGGCGGCTTATCAAGCGGGCTGTAACGCACTTGCCGCGTTTCGTGAGTTGGGCAAGCCTGTGGTGCTGATCTCAAATGCGCCGCGTCCGTCCAATGTGATCCCGAAGCAATTGGAAGCGCTTCAGGTGCGCCGCGATGCCTGGGATGCGATCGTGACCTCAGGCGATGCCACACGAGCAGAGATCGAAAAGCGCGGTCCACGTGGCTATAAGATCGGCCCCTCCAAGGACGAAGGGCTGTATGATGGCCTGCCGGTCGACTTCCGCCCTGCTGAGACCGCTGATTATGTCATCTGCACGGGCTTACGTGACGATTTGAGTGAGCCGCCCGAAAGCTACCGCGAAGAGTTGGCAACCTTGGCCGCCCGCAACCTGCCTTTCATCTGCGCCAATCCAGACCGGGTCGTGCAATTTGGTGGTCATTTGATCCCATGCGCAGGGGCCTTGGCTGATATTTATGAAGAATTGGGTGGCCCCGTCATTATGGCGGGCAAGCCCTATGCACCGATTTATGACCTGACGATTGCCGAGGCCGAGCGTCTGGCTGGCAAGCCACTGGCGCGCGAGCGCCTGTTATGCATTGGCGACGGCGTGCAGACTGATGTGGCCGGAGCGCATGGCCAAAAGCTGGATTGCCTTTTTGTCGCGGGTGGTATTCACGCAGCCGAGCTTTCCAATGCCGACGGGTTGGATGGCGGCAAGGTAGAGGCTTTCCTAGCCTCCTACCGCGTTGACGCACGCTGGGCGATTGCTGAACTGGCTTAAGCTAGACTTATCCGTTTAAGGGCATAGAGAAAGCGCCCTAAACCCGCTATGCAAGTGGCATGATCGATTCCATCGCTGACGGGGTTTTGCCCGACCACATTCTGCAGGCCTTGGCCGATGGCGGTGCCATCACGGCCGCCAACCCTTTTGCCGAGAAACAAATCCAGCCCGCCAGCCTTGACTTGCGCTTGGGCGACTTTGCCTATCGGGTGCGCGCTAGCTTTTTGCCGGGCCAAGGTCGCACGGTGTCGCAACGCCTAAGCGAGAGCGATTTGGTGCTGCATAAGCTGGATCTGCGTGAAGGCGCGGTGCTTGAAACCGGCTGCGTTTACTTGGCCCCCCTCCAAGAAAGCCTCGCGCTTCCCGAAACGGTATTTGCGCTGGCCAATCCCAAAAGTTCTACCGGGCGGATTGATGTTTTTGTTCGCGTGATCGCAGATGGTGCGACCAGCTTTGACCGTGTGCGCGCTGGCTATCAAGGCCCGCTGTGGGTTGAGATTTGCCCGCGTACCTTCTCCATTCTCGCCCGCCCGGGCGACCGCTTGGCCCAGCTTCGCTTGAAGAAGGGCCAAACCCCGACGCTACAACGCCTCGATTTGAACCTCGATCTATCCCACGATTCCCTCGGCCCGGTTATAGGATATCGGGCACGCCGCCATGCGCCCTTATTAGACCTTGCCAAAGTGGGCGGCCACGCGCCGCGCGACTGGTTTGAGCCTTTGACGGCGCGCGATGGTCGCTTGGTTCTGGACCCCGGTGAGTTTTACATTTTGGCCAGCCAGTCTGGTCTGTCGATCCCGAAAGATGTCGCGGCAGAAATGGTGGCGACAGCCGAAGACTTGGGCGAATTCCGCGCCCATTATGCAGGCTTCTTTGATCCAGGCTTTGGCGCGAAAGATCATGGCAGTGCGGGTGCGCGGGGCGTGCTCGAGGTGCGGGGCCGCGACGTGCCTTTTGTGCTGGAACATAATCAGCCGGTGGCCCGTCTGATTTATGAGCCCTTATCGTCGGCCCCAGAAGCCTTTTATGGCGATGTCGGCAGCCATTATCAGGGCCAAAGCTTGAAGTTATCGAAACTGTTTGAGCCATGGTCCTAATATGTTGATCGCCTCCATCTCTCCCATAGACGGCCAGAA
>JBEAVQ010000009.1:0-43460 GCA_041160865.1 Pseudomonadota bacterium
TAGCTATGCAAAGCGTTTTGACGTGGCCAATCTGCCGGAAAAAATCGACGTGGCTGTCGTGGGCACAACGGCCAAGATGGACCCAGCAACAAATCCGGAGCTGGCTGAACTGCAAGCGCGCGGCGTACCCTGCTATAATTTCGCAACTTATCTGGGTCAGTACACACAAGACCGCGAAAACCTGATTGTGGCCGGCAGCTTTGGAAAAAGCTCGTTGACGGCACTGGTCGCCTTCTTACTGCGTCACGCTGGCCAAGATCCGGGCTGGTTCATTGGTGCGATCCCGCTCGACTTGCCCAAAACCGGCCACGCCGGAACAGACCCGCTCTTTGTCATGGAAGGCGACGAATATATCGTCAGCCTGCAAGATCGGCGCAGCAAGTTCGAGCTCTATAACCCCAGCCACATTCTGATTTCTTCCATCGTGCACGACCATATCAATATGTTCCCGACGATGGAAAGCTATGAAGCCCCGTTTACAAAGCTGTTCGCGGGTTTGCCACCCGACGGCCTTCTCATCGCCTGTCACACGTATGAACCTGTCCGCCGCCTTATCGGTGACCGACCCGCCGTCTGGTACGGATTGAAGCCAAACCCCGGCTATTTTGCAGAAAAAATCGCAATTGGCGAAATCACATGCTTTGACCTTGTGTGCCCCAACGGCAGCAGGATATCGCTGGAAACGGAACTATTGGGCCTCCACAATATTGAGAACCTTATTGGGGGCGCCGCCTTTGTGCTGGAGCGAGGATTAATGTCCCCCGCCCAAATCCAAGCCGCTGTGCGCGCGTTTCGAGGGGTTGCGCGACGGCTTGACAAGAAGACCCGCACGTCCACCGTCCCAGCCTATGAGGGCTTTGGTTCGTCGTATGAAAAGGCCCGGTCGGCAATCGACGCGATCCGCCTGCATTTCCCAAACCGGCCCTTAGTCGTCGTGTTCGAACCCCATACCTTTTCTTGGCGTAATCAAGATGCGCTGAGTTGGTATGATCACGTCTTTGAAGGCTGTAATCAGGTCCATATTCTGCCGCCACCCAAGATCGGTGCCACAAGCCAAAAGCAATTGACCCTGTCAGACATTCTCGACCGGGTTGATGCTGCAGGGGTTTCAGCTCAAGGCATTGAAGACACGCAGGCGTTTCTGAACCAGATACCAGCCAAACTTAAGGGAGACGAAGTTGTCCTCTTGCTCTCTTCCGGCCCGCTCGATGGCTTGGCAGATAAGCTACCCAATCGCCTCGACTCGCTATTCGGGGACCGGACTAACAACTGATGAGCCTAGACCATTTGCCTGTTGACCCTCACGCTTATGCTTCCTTCCTGCTGATCATGGCAGGAATGGCCGCAACGCCCGGTCCTGCAAACTTATTTGCCTTAGCAACGGGGCTGGCCCAAGGTCCACGCGCTGGCCTGTGGGGCGTGTTCGGAATGAACGTTGCTTCATTAGTTTGGTTTGTCTTTGCCGCCTTAGGATTAGGCGTACTGATGCGGTTGTATCCATCGGCATTTTCGATGCTGGCGATTCTGGGCGGACTTTATCTGGCATGGCTGGGCTTTAAGGCCCTGCGGGCCGCACTCTCCAAGGAAACACAAGGCTTCCAGCTTGCCGGCCAAGCGGCAGGCGGTAACCCGTTCAAAGATGGGTTTCTGGTGCAAATCAGCAATCCAAAAGCCTTACTCTTCTTTACCGCAGTCTTGCCGCCCTTCATTGATCCGCAACGTGACACCGTGCCGCAACTTGCCATGTTTGCTGCAGGAACCGTCTTATTTGACACATTGACCATGTCCATGTTTGCGCTGGCAGGGGGGTTGATGTCCCGCCAGTTTGCGCAAGCCCGCTTTGCACGCCTCTTCTCTGCTGTGGTCGGGGTCCTGCTTCTGAGCACGGCCACCCTCATGCTCCTCAGAACGATGGATTGATCACCAAGACAAACCAGGCCATTGAATTTTTTTTCATTGAGGGGTGGCCATGGCCAAAAGACGTTCCCCGGAACCGATATCTGCCATCGAGGATCGGCTATTACGCGCATCGGTAGCACTGGGTGATAACCTCGACAGTGTCTCATTGCCCGAATTGGCGGCAGCTGCCAACATCGCGGTTGGGACACTCTACCGCATCGCGCCATCCAAGTCTGTTCTAGCAGAAATCCTGGATGCGCGGGCCCGCACCCTTTTTGAACGTTATGTCTTTGCGCCATTTCCTGCGCGCCTCAGTCTTCAACAGCGGTTTCACTTGATGTGGACACGGCTTGCTGACTTTGCGCTCCAAGAACCTGGCATTGCCGCCTATCTTGCCCGCAAGCCCATGGGCCCTGACAGCGCCTTCATCAAAGCCAGCGCGATCTTTGCGCGTGATGGGGCTGCAACAGGGGAACTCAAAACCTTGAGCGGCGAAGAATTGGCGGCAATCGTCTGGGGACCGCTGTCCGCCCTCTTGCGCAACCATGCCTGTTCGGTGGAAAGTCTAAAACAACTCGAACAAGCGGCTTGGGATGGTCTATGTCGCATATAATCAGGGAGACGAACATGACAGGACGTATGGCCGGAAAAATGGCCTTAATCACCGGGGCCGCCCAAGGATTAGGCGCAGCCATTGCCACTGCTGGGGCAGATGCAACGGCTGCGGCCATCAACGCGCTTTATCCCGGCCACGCAACCGCTTTCCAACAAGACGTCTGTTCTGAGCCACGCTGGATCGAGATCGTGAACGCGGCGCATGACGCGATGGGCGGATTGAATGTTTTGGTCAATAATGCCGGCATTGGCAGCTTAGGCTCAGTTGAAAGCGAAACTTTTGAAAACTGGAAAAAAGTTATGGCGGTCGATGTCGATTCTGTCTTCCTCGGTTGTAAGTATGCGCTTGGAGTCATGAAGCCCTACGGGCCAGGTGCTATCGTGAATATTTCTTCGATTGCAGGACTGATCGCATCCGCGAATTATGCCGCCTATAATGCGGCTAAGGCCGCCGTTTGGTTGCTGACAAAGTCAGTCGCTTTACATTGTGCCCGCAAAGTACCCGGCTTCCGCTGCAATTCTATTCACCCGACCTTTATCAAGACGCCAATCCTAGATGGGATGGCAGGCCTAGTTGGATCGCAGGAAGAGGCTTACGCGAAATTGGCGCGGCAAGTCCCACTGGGGCGCTTGGGTGAGCCTGACGATATTGCATACGCAGCCGTTTATCTGGCCAGCGATGAAAGCAAGTTTGTGACCGGCGCAGAGCTGAAAGTCGATGGTGGTATTTCCGCCATGTAAAGCGGTGCTTTAGCGGACAATCACAGACAATAAAACAACACGCGAAATGCCGGGACCGACCACGCGGTCGGTCACGGCCTGCATCCGCTGACCCAAGATCTGGGTATCGGGCACGCGGCCTGGTATAAAGAAGCTATTGACAAATTCTTGCGCGACGCCGCGCCACGCGGCACGCAGGGCAGGGGTAGCGGCCTGTGCCCGCGCACGATTAGATATCGCACTGACCACAATACCCATATCAATTTGCATTGTTCCAACCGAGCGGAACTGCCGCATGATACTGGCTGTGATTTGGTTTGAGCCAAGGAAGCCGGCTTCATTGCCGCCGCCTCTTGGTGCCGGCCTCGCCGCCCACGCGTTTGTGGCGCACAGAACAGCCGAAGAAGCCAGTCCAATGCTTGCGGCCATAGTTGCCTTTACAATCGCACGTCGGGTTTTTTCAGAATCCGCTGGCGCGTCCAGATTGGCGCAAGAGGGATTACTTAGGTCTTGATACGAATCAGTCATGGATAAGATTTTCAAGGAAACGCGTTAAAGAAACGTGGCAATTCAGACCGGGCTGCATTAGAATTGGTGCAGGAGGACTTAATTTGGCAGGTATGGTGGACATGGCGGCCTTTAAAGAGCCGATCATCATTCTCACGGCCGCAGCCATTGTGGTCCCCTTGTTTCATCGGATTAAAATCAGCCCGGTTCTCGGATTCATTCTGTGCGGCATCTTACTCGGCCCATCCGGCTTAGGCGGCCTCGCTATTCAAGATCCCTGGCTCAACGCCTTTACGATCCAAGACCGCGCCTCCATCGCCATGATGGCCGAAATGGGCATCGTGTTTTTACTTTTTGCGATCGGCCTTGAACTTTCGTTTGAGCGTCTGAACATGATGCGCAAAGTGGTATTTGGTCTAGGATCTCTGCAACTCGGCCTTTCTGCGCTTGCGATTTTTTCTGTCTGCTACTTCTTTCTGGGCACCACAGGGACAGGCGCTGCCGTGATCGGTCTTGCCCTTTCTTTGTCCTCAACAGCTGTTGTCCTGCAAACCTTGGCCGAACAAAAGCGCCTGACCAGTCCCACTGGCCGCGGAGCCTTCGGCATTTTGCTGTTCCAAGATTTGGCCGTCGTACCTGTATTATTTGCGGTTTCTATGTTGGCACCCAATAGAATGGGTCTGGGCGTCGGCGGACTGGTGCAAAGCTTGGCTGTCGCCGTATTGGCGGTTGCGTTGACGATCGTGATTGGACGCATCGTGTTGCGGCCTTTGTTTCGCCAAGCAGCCCGTACCCGCAGCCCAGAAATCTTCATGGCCGCCTGTCTGTTGGTTGTTATCGCGACAGCACTCGGCAGTGCAGCAGCAGGACTGTCCATGGCACTGGGCGCATTTCTGGCAGGGCTACTCTTGGCCGAGACTGAGTATCGCCGCGAAGTCGAAGCCACGATTGAGCCATTCAAGGGTCTATTACTGGGTGTGTTTCTGGTCTCAGTTGGGATGAGTGTCGATATCGGCAAAGTGTTGGAGCGGCCGCTTGAAATTTTGGGTGCTATACTCGGCCTCATCGCTGTTAAGGCCGCTGTGGTGGCCGCACTTGGCCCCAGTTTTGGCATCAAGCGTCCAGCAGCACTGAAAGCGGGTTTAATCTTGGGCCCCGGCGGAGAATTTGCCTTTGTAGTCTTGGGCCTTGCGACCAGTCTGTCCGTCCTGCCCGCCGAACAAGCCGACTTTGCCCTCCTCGTCGCTGCCATTACCATGTGCTTGATCCCTCTTCTGGCTCGCTATGGGATGAAGACCGCCAATAGCAAGTTGCCAATCGAAGCAGAGGAACTCGACTTGGCCCAGCAGGCCAGCCAGACCGATAGTCCGCATGTAATCGTTGCCGGATATGGTCGCGTTGGTGCGGTCGCAGTTGAGCTATTGGCGGAGCAAAAAATCCCTTATCTCGCTGTGGATTCCGATATTGAACGGGTAAGGCGCGCGCGTAAGGCTGGCAAAAAGGTCTATCTCGGCGATGCTTCACGGAGTGAATTTCTGCGCGCATGCGGGATTGATCGAGCTCTCGCGCTAGTTGTTACTATGGACGGAGGTTCCGCGGTCGACCAAGTTGTTACGGCCGCACACTTAGAACAGCCGAACCTACCAATTGTTGCCCGCAGCCGGGACGCTGCCCACGCTGTCCACTTATATAGCCTCGGCGTGCGTGAAGCCGTCCCTGAGACCCTAGAAGCAAGTCTCCAAGTTGGGGAGGCCATCTTGGTCGAGGCTGGTGTGCCAATGGGCAATATTTTGGTCGCCATTCATGAAAAGCGCGCCAATATGCGCGCTTCACTTCTCGAGGCATCCACGTCTGCCACGCCGTCAGAGCGAATGCGGGTCTTGCGCGACCAGCATCTCAAGGAAAGCTCCTAAGAACCGCTTACACCGCGATTTGGACCTTGCTGCCTTCCTGATTTGACCTTGCGCACTCACAAGCTTAACAGCAACAAACTCCGGGAGCACAACCTTGACCTCTGCGCAAGATCACGCGCTCGCTTTCGCGCGCCAACCCACCGCCGCCCTAGTTCTGGCTGACGGTACTGTTTTTTGGGGCCACGGCTGTGGCGCGATTGGAGAAGCAGTCGCCGAGGTTTGTTTCAACACGGCGATGTCTGGGTATCAGGAAATCCTGACAGACCCATCCTATGCGGGTCAAATCATTGCCTTCACCGCGCCACACATTGGCAACACCGGAACCAATGGCGAAGATGAAGAAGATGCTTCGCCGCCTGCCGGTTTCGGTGCGCGAGGAGCAATTATGCGCGCAGAGATCACGCGCCCTTCAAACTGGCGGTCGGAAGCTTCGCTGGATGATTGGCTAAAGGCAAAGAACATCGTCGGGTTAACCGGGATTGATACCCGTGCGTTGACCCGGCGCATCCGGGAGCACGGCATGCCACACGGCGTGATTGTCCATGCGCCAGACGGCCAATTTGACGTGGCAGCCTTGGCTGCAAAGGCTAGCGCTTGGTCCGGCCTTGAGGGAATAGATCTTGCAAAGGATGTAACCTGCGAAGCCCCCTATACGTTTGATGGCACTCAATGGGTGTGGCCAGCCGGAATGGGCACTGCCGATACCCAAGAAAAACTGAACGTCGTCGTGCTAGACTTTGGCGTAAAAGAAAACATCTTGCGCTGTCTCGGTTCAACCGGTGCAAAAATCCAAGTGGTGCCGGCCCACACAAGTGCAGAAGCCGTGCTCGCGCATAATCCAAACGGTGTCCTCTTATCAAACGGACCGGGTGACCCAGCCGCAACCGGCACCTATGCGGTCGCGACCATTCAAAAAATCATCGCAGCTAAAGTGCCTGTGTTTGGCATCTGCTTGGGCCACCAAATGCTAGGGCTCGCCTTAGGCGCAAAGACCGTAAAAATGGCGCAAGGCCATCATGGCGCAAACCATCCAGTGCAAGATCTTTCGACGGGCAAGGTTGAAATCGTCTCCATGAACCACGGGTTTGCAGTGGACAGCGAAAGTCTGCCCGAGGGTGTCATAGAAACCCATGTGTCCTTGTTCGATGGGTCCAACTGCGGGATCGAGCTGGCCGACCAGCCCGTCTTCTCGGTACAATATCACCCAGAGGCTAGCCCCGGTCCAAAGGATAGTTTCTATTTGTTTGAACGCTTTAGAGAGGCGATGCGTGCACATAAACAGGCGCAATGACGCGCTTGTGCACTTGACGTCGGCTGATTGGGCGGCATTGTCAGGCTATGATCCAAATCAATCGCCGCACCCTGCTTTCAAGCTTCGCTATCGTTCCAGCCTTATCGGGCCTGTCAGCCTGCGGTAAAGCGGCTGCCCCCGCTGATATCCTGCGGGTGGGATTAGGTGGCGGACCCGATTCCTTAGATCCGCTCAAGGCTGAATTTGCGGCCGCCGCCCTCTTGTTCCGGCAATTCTATCTACCTGTCGTCAGCTACGGACCGAAGGGTGGGCCGGCACCCGGCTTTTCCACCTCTTGGACGCCCAGCAATAATAATAAGACTTGGACCTTCGAAATCGCGCAGGGCCTAACTTGGTCAGACGGCAAGGCTATTGATTCCAAAGATATTCTCGACAGCTTGCGCTTAGGTGCCGACAAAAAGACCGCCTATGCTGACGCGTCAGAGCTTTATATGATTAAAGGCTATCGTGACTGCGTCGTGGACGGCAAAGACCCAACCACGATTGGGGTGTCAGCGCCTAGCCCCACCAGCCTGATTGTAGAGTTGGATGTCTCAGACGCTGCCTTTTGGAGCCGGATGCAGGAATTCTATCCGGTGCCAATGCACACCATCGCCGCCCACGGCAAAAAGTGGACAGAGCTCGACAAGATTGTTGTCTCCGGCCCGTATAAGCCCATCGAACGCTCGCAAACACGCTTGGTTTTAGACAAAAACCCTAAAGGTGGCTGGGTTGAAGGTATGCCCAGTCAAATAAGCGTTGAGGCCATTGAGGATTCCTCGACCCGCCTCCGCATGTTCCAATCGGGTGACTTGGATCTGGCGCAAGACCCACCTTTGATACGCGCTGCTGATTTCGCCAAGGAATTTGGCACTCAATACAAGCGCTTCGAGGCCCCACGCCTTGTTTACATGAGCTTCAATACGAAAAAGCCCCAATTCCAGGACGCCGATGTTCGTCGGGCCCTATCCATGGGCTTTGACCGCAGCGTCATTGCCAACGCCGTCATGCGCGGGTCGGTGGAGCCCGCGGGACGATATGTGCGCGATCAAGCCCAGCCAAAATATGACCCAGAGGGCGCACGTGCCATCCTTAGTGCCAAGGGCTTTAGTGCTACCAATCCTCTTCGGTTTGAGCTTTTGGTTACCAAAGACGATCGCGAGCGGGCGGCCATCCAAATGGTTGATATGTGGAAACAAATAGGCGTTGAAGCAACGATGTTTGCCGCCGACTCCAGCGCCATTGTCTCCCGCCTCAATGGGTTTGACTTTGAGGCAGCCATTGTCCGCATCGATAAGGGCATGAAGTCCGACGCAATTGACCTCATGGCCTCCTGGGGAGAAGGGGGGACAGCCTATTCCCACCAGTGGAAGGACCCAGCCTTCAATCAAGCGCTGTCGGATGCGCGCGCGGCAAGTGACCCTGCGGCGCGATTGGCGAAAACCTTGGCGGCGGAAGATATCCTGCTGAAGGCTTGCCCTGTTACCGGCGTGTGGTTCTTCCCATCATCTTGGCTGGTGAGCGAGCGTGTCACAGGTGGAATCGAAGGCATTGCGCCGATCATTTGGCCGAGCCTGAAACTAACCACGGGCTAAAGATTGCTGATCTGCGCGATTAGGCTGAACGGGCATCAGGCAAGTGATTGGCTTTAAAGGCCTCCACATCCAACTCGCCTTCCCACTTGGCAACAGCTATTGCAGCCGCACTGTCGCCCAGCACATTCACAACGGTGCGCATCATGTCCATGATCCGATCCGCCCCCAGAATGATTGCGATCACCTCGATCGGTACACCCGCAATTCCCAAAACAAGCGGGATAAATACAATTGAACCCCCAGGGATGCCTGCTGCCCCAATCGCGCCAAGCGAAGCGGCGATCACAATGCCAACCAGCTGACCATTGTCCAACGAAATGCCAAACAATTGTGCGCCAAAGATCGTGACGATGCAGATATACATAGCCGTCCCATCCATATTGACCGTGGCACCCATGGACGACACAAACGCACTCATCCGGCGGGAAATACCCAGCTTCTCGATCATACAACGCATGGTGACAGGCAAAGTCGCATTTGACGATGACGTGGAATAGGCCACAGCCATGGCCTCTGACATGCCCTTGAAGAAGGGAAGCAGCGGTAATCCCAGAACAAATTTGATAAAGCCGCCATAGACGACAAACCCATAGATGAAACAGCCAAGATAGACGGTTCCAATCAGGGCGGCGAGCTTCACCAGCGCGTCTGCACCCATCAAGGCTACCGCCCACGCCATCAAGGCAAAGGCCCCAATCGGCGCTAGCTCCATGACATAAGTGACTAATTTGGTAAGGGCGTGAGCGGCACCATCTAACACGTCGGCCACGGGCTTTGCGGCTTCTCTGGCACCCAACACACCAATGCCCAACAAAATGGCAAATACGATCACACTCACCATATCGCCGTCAGCCAAAGCCTTCACCGGATTGGCCGGAATAAACATGGCCAGAATATCCGCACCCGTCGGCGGTGGCTTTACAGGGGGAGCAGACAATCCCGCCGGGGCCTCAATTCCAGCTCCCGGCTGCAGCAACATGGCCAAACCAACCCCCAAGCAGGCAGCCAACAAACCTGACGGGATATAAAGGGCAGCGATCCGCGCCCCGGACTTTCCCAAGCGGCTCAAATCGCCAATCGACACCACCGCTGCGGCCACCGAAACAAATATCAGCGGGACCGAGAGCATTCGGATCAAGCGTATAAAGGCGTCACCAATCAACTTCAGGGCGGCAGACCAGGCCTCACCATCAAACAGTCCATCCAAAAAGCCATCAGTTCGGATCCCAAAACCCAAAATGACTCCCAAAACCATGCCGACGAGAATGCGCACCCACAAGGGTTGTTGAAACAGAGCGGTCATAGAGGTCCAAATTGCTGAAGGCCAATGAAAGGCCGGGCTATTCGTGATGTTGCACAGCCAGATCCTCAATGGGGTCAATTCATCGTGAGTGCTTTAGGCCAATGCGCATGCGAATGCGCCCTAACCTTCTCATGTTAGGCACAATTTCTGCTCTCGCCCCCATAAGACGGCTATTAAGGCTTCACATCATGTTGAATGAAGCATAAGTCTAGTCGCTAAGTCGCACGGGGGTGGACCACAATCTGTTAGGAACAAGAGGAAGGTTTGAAACCTCATGTCCAATTGTGTGTCCGGATTAGAAACAGGGCTACCGCATGAACAAGCATTTCACACTCTTTATTCTCGCCGCAATGGTTCTGGGGATTGCCGTAGGTGCCGCCATTTTCGAGTTTGTTCCCAAAGAAGGCCAATTGGTCTGGGCGGACAATTTTAAGATTGTGACCGATATTTTCTTGCGTTTGATCAAGATGATCATCGCACCCTTGGTGTTCGCGACCTTGGTTGCCGGTATCGCCCACATTGGGGACACCACAACTTTGGGCCGCGTCGGCATCAAGACGATGGCGTGGTTCCTTGCTGCCTCTTTGGTTTCCTTGACCTTGGGGGCCGTAATTGCCAGCGTTTTGCATCCTGGCGTCGGCCTCAACCTGCCAATCCCGCCGGCTGATGCCGTCAGCGATATCAAGCCCTCTGCGCTAACCTTGAAGGATTTCATCATCCATTTGGTGCCGAAATCCATCGTCGAAGCCATGGCTAACAATGAAATCTTGCAGATCGTGGTGTTCTCGATCTTCTTCGGTGTCGCCGTCACGGCAATGGGCGAAGAGGGCAAACCTTTGGCGGACCTTGCTGACAAGGTCTCCCACGCCATGTTGAAACTAACCGGCTATGTGATGTCGCTCGCGCCGTTCGCGGTTTTTGCCGCTGTTGCTGCGGTCATCGCGACCAAGGGTTTAGCCGTTTTGGGCACTTATGCATCGTTTATCGGTGGCTTCTACTTGGCATTGGTGATCTTGTGGGGCCTTCTCCTGCTGGCAGGCTTTGTCGTCATTGGCCCGGCAGTTGGCAATTTGATCGCCCGCATCCGCGAACCCACCTTGCTGGCTTTCTCCACGGCCTCGTCTGAAGCAGCCTATCCCAAAACGATGGAGCAGTTAGAAAAGTTTGGCGTGTCGCGCCGCATCGCTAGTTTCGTGCTGCCATTGGGCTATTCGTTCAATCTAGACGGCTCAATGATGTATTGCACCTTCGCGACGCTGTTCATCGCCCAAGCCTATGGCATTGTCCTGACCGTTCCACAGATCGCAACCATGTTGCTTCTGCTTATGGTGACCTCCAAGGGCATGGCCGGCGTGCCGCGCGCCTCGCTGGTCGTGATTGCGGCGACGCTTTCCTTCTTCAAAATTCCCGAAGCCGGGATTTTGCTCATCCTTGCCGTGGATCACTTCTTGGACATGGGCCGTTCCGCGACCAACGTAATCGGCAACTCCATCGCCACCGCCGTCGTGGCCAAGTGGGAAGGTGATCTTACCGATGATGAGCTGTTGGCCGACCAAAAGGCGGGGATTAAAAATCAAAGCTAAGAATTAATGGCCCAGTTTAAAGGACCAATTTAGAGGCCCAGTGCTTGACGCTGGGCCTCAAACAAATCCTCACAGCCGGACTTGGCGAGCGAAAGAAGCACGTGTAACTCGGCTTCCGTGAAGGGTCGTTCTTCGCCGGTTGCCTGAACTTCAACAAGGCCAAGGCCTTCGGCCAGAACAAAGTTCGCATCAGCCTCTGCGTTTGAATCCTCAGGATAATCCAGATCAAGCACAGGCACGCCTTGATAAATGCCACATGATACAGCCGCCACTTGCGCGCGGATCGGCTCTTCCGTGATCAGGCCTTCTGTTTTCAAATAAAGGCAAGCTTGCTTCAAGGCGACCCAAGCGCCGGTCAGCGCGGCCGTGCGCGTGCCGCCATCGGCCTGAATGACATCGCAATCAATGGTGATTTGACGCTCACCCAAGGCGACTAGATCGACCACAGAGCGAAGTCCACGGCCGATCAGACGCTGAATCTCCTGCGTGCGGCCGGACTGCTTTCCTGAAGCAGCTTCCCGACGCCCACGCGTGTGTGTTGCACGCGGCAGCATGCCATATTCAGCCGTCACCCAGCCACGCTTCTGCCCTCGCAGCCAGCCAGGCAGGCTTTCTTCCAAAGAAGCCGTGACGAGCACATGCGTATTGCCGAACTTAGCAAGACACGAGCCCTCGGCATAACGTGACACACCGGCCTCAAGGCTCAACGGGCGCAATTGATCGGCCGTGCGGCCAGAAGGACGGATCATGTGGTGGGGCCTTTCGATGGCTTTTTTGAAGATTTAGGGTGGATAGGGGGTGAGGGTGCCTCTTCAGGAACTTCCCCAACCATCGGGATCAGGCCAAGCGGGACCTCGCCAATCAGTTTCTTTCCCGGCAGGTCGACAATCGGAACCAGGGCCTTTGTAAAGGGTAAGAACCAGCTGCCTTTGGCGCCGGGGGTTGCTTGAATTTCAAGTAAGTCTTGTGGGCCCGGGATGACTGCACGAACGCGGCCCAAATCTGCCCCGTCCAAAGCCTCCAGCCGCAGTCCAATCAGATCGACGTGGTAGAACTCGTCTTCTTCGGCTTCAGGAAGTCGATCCCGCGGCACGAATAGCTTGGTATTGCGCAAAGCCATCGCCGCTTCCCGCGTTGGCACTTCGCGCGCTGTGACGACAATACCATCTTTAATCGGCCGCCACGACTGAATAGACAAAATGGTTTGCCCCTCTTCATTACAAAAAGGGGCATAATCCACAATGGTTTCTGGGTCTGCGGTAAAGCTGCGTAGGCGTATCTCACCGCGCACCCCAAAGGCACCGGCGATGGCACCGACCAGTACGTAAGACTTAGCCAATATCGGTGCGCTTGGTGACAATCTTGCCGACGAGGCCGTAGGCCAAGGCTTCTTCGGCGCTCATCCAGTAATCGCGATCGGTATCCGCTTTGATCTTTTCGATCGGCTGACCGGTTGCATCGGCAAAGATGGCGTTGAGGCGTTCGCGCATGCGGATGATTTCACGGGCTTGGATCTCAATATCCGACACCATGCCACCGACGCCACCGCGTGGTTCATGCAGCAAAAATCGGGTATTGGGTAAGCAGAAGCGGCGCTCACGTTCGGCCGCTGCATAAATCAGTGCGCCAGCCGAAGCGACCCAGCCAGAGCCCAATACGTTCACAGGAGCCGACACAAACTTGATCATATCATGGATCATGTCGCCGCTTTCCACATGACCGCCTGGTGAAGAGATGATCAGTAGGATTGGCTGATCGGAATCGCCAGAGAGCGCCAGCAGCCGTTCGCAAACCCGCTGAGCCAGTTTGTCGTCAACCCCACCGGTAAGTAGAATGGTGCGGCTGTCGAAGAGCGCCTTTTCTACAATGGCTGGGGCTGGATTTCCCGCTTTGCTTTCGTCTTCTTCGTCCATGCGAAACATGCTTCTTGGCTCCTCGTTCACTCGCTCTTTCCGACACGCTTTTGTTGATTTGGTCAACCTAGCGGCAGCCACAGCGCTGTTATCGTCTGCTCTAAGTGGTAAAACCTGATGGAATATGAAAGAGCGTGCAATGTACTTGACGCACTTGTGCAAAGGTGAAACCCAAAGATCAAGGAGTATCACGCCATGAACCTGACCCGCCCTGAAGGCCCCGACGCCACCATGACTTTGTCCCGACGCGGCCTGACAGGCGCTTTGGGCTTTGCAGGCTTTGCCGCAGCCATTCGTCCGGTTCACGCAGCGGCCATCACAACGCCTTCAGGTGGCTTGGTTTCGGAAATGATCACCTTCCCTTCGCAAGGCTTTGACTTGCCCGCCTTTGTCGCTCGGCCGCAGGCGAAGGGGCGGAGGCCCGTGGTCATCGTGGTCAGCGAGATATTCGGCCTGCACGAGTATATTCGTGATGTGTGCCGCCGCTTTGCCCGTCTAGGCTATGTTGCTATCGCGCCATCATTCTTTGCCCGCGCTGGTGACCCCGCTCCCTTGACGGACTTTGCCAAGATCATGCCGGTCGTGAACGCCGCCAATAATGCTCAAGTCATGGGCGATATAACGGCCACCATCGCCTGGTTGGACCAGCAGAAGTTCGTTAAAAAGGACGCGATTGGCATCACGGGCTTTTGCTGGGGCGGGGCAGTTGTCTGGATGGCCAGCGCGCTCACCCCCAGGATTAAAGCGGGTGTCGCTTGGTACGGCCGCTTGACCCCACGCGACGGCTCGACAGATCCGCGCAAATGGCCAATGGATGTGGCAGGCGAACTTAAAAGCCCAGTTCTGGGTCTTTATGCTGAAAATGATGGCGGCATTCCGCTCATCAGTGTGGACGCGATGAAGGCCGCCCTAGACAAGGCGGGCAATCGCCAAAGCCGCTTTATCGTCTATCCCGGCACCCAACATGGTTTCCACGCCGATTACCGGCCGCAATATCAGGAAACCGCCGCTAAACAGGGTTGGGGTGAATTGCTCGCTTGGTTTGCCGCCAATGGCGTGAAGCCTTAGGCCCAGATTTGGGTCGACCAAGGACCCATCTGAGTTTGGCTGACCTCGCCAGAACTGTTTAGGCAAGTCCGCTCAGACAAAATCTGTGTGACGGCCTTTGGCAGCGCGCGCCCTTCGCCGCCCAAATTCACGCAAACCAAACCCCGCGCGCCACGCCGGTAGACAAACAAGCTCTCATGCTCAGGCAATAAATCCTCATAGGCTCCAAATACCCAAGTCTCTGGATTCCTCGACCGAAGCTCTAGCAAGGCCCGATAAAAGGTCCAGACGGAGCCATCGTCTGCTTGTTGGCTGGCCAAGTCCACGCCTCCAAGATTGGGGGTTGGCTTCAACCAAGGTGTTCCCGCGCCAAACCCACCGTCGGGGGTCCAAGGATAGGGCGTACGAGCATGGTCACGCGTCATAGCAACAGCTTTGGCTAAGGCTTCTGCTTCGGTATGGCCCTTTAGCCGGGCAAGTCGATACGTCGTTTTTGCCCACACATCGTCTAATTCTTCGACCGTGGTGATTGTCGTATCACCCAAGCCCAATTCGTCACCCTGATAAATGAAGGGCGTTGCGCGTTGCAGCAGATAGGTTGCAGCTAATGCCTTGGCGACCAGATTAGGGTCCGCATTTGCAGCCCCAAAGCGGGCGACCAAGCGTCTTAGGTCATGATTGCCGACCACACAGGAATTCCACCCATCTTGTCCAATGCCCTTATCCCACCGATCAAAGACAGACTTAAACCAGATCCGATCCCAATCCTTACCGTGCCTAGAACCAGTATGATCAACAAAATCAAAGTGATAGATCATTTGTAACATCGGGTCAGCAGGATTCACGATGGCCGCAGCCCGCTCTGGATTGAGGCCCGGACCTTCGCCTATCGCCACGCAATCATAAAGGTCAAACACCTCCCGTCGCATATCGCGCAGCCATTCGTGCAAGCGTGGCCCGCCTGCCAACATGTCGTAAAGAGGCATTGGTCTGGGATCTGGCGCATCAGGCAGACCCGGCGGCTTTGAGATAACCGTCACCACGTCAAGCCGGAAACCGCTGACACCCTTGTCCAGCCAGAATCGCATCGCGCCATAGATTTCCTCGCGAACGGCAGGGTTTTCCCAGTTTAGGTCCGCTTGAGTCTTATCAAACAGATGCAGATAATAGGCGTCATCGCCATCAGGCTTTGACCAAGCGGGGCCACCGAATATGGATTGCCAATTATTTGGTTTATCCCGCCAAATGTAATAATCGCGGTAAGGTCCGGTTGGGTCGGCTAGAGCCGCCTGAAACCACGGGTGGTCGATGGAAGTGTGGTTCAGCGCAATGTCGAGCACGATCTTAAGGTCTAAACGCTTGGCTTCCCCAAGCAGCGCGTCAAAATCTGCAAGGGTCCCAAACAAGGGGTCAATCTCGCGATAGCCTGACATGTCATAGCCATTATCTACCATAGGCGAGCGGAAAATGGGTGACATCCAGACAATGCCAGCGCCTAAGGCTTTAATCGCGCTTAGACCCTGCGTAATCCCGGCCAAATCGCCCATTCCGTCGCCATTGGCATCACGGTAGGAGCGCGGGTAAATTTGGTAGACAGAGCGGGTCTTCCACCAAGTTTCGTCGGGCTTATGACCGCTCATTTAAGTATCCTTCAGCGCTTTCAACAAAACATAATAGGCCCCGTTACCCCCGTGACGGGGGTGGGCAGAGGCATATCCCGATACATGTTCACGGATTCCCGGCCCACTCAACCATTCGGGCAAGCGACGTCGGATGACGCCGGGTTGGGGGGTCAAATAATCTTCACCGACTTCGATGGGACGGCCCTTTCCGGTGACAACAAGCACACAACGCGCCCCGGCCGATCGCATCCGTACCAAAAAGCCTGCAAGTGCTGTTTGTGCTTGTACTTGCCGATAGCCGTGAAGATCAATCGAGCCATCGATATCCAATTTTCCGCGGCGCACTTTTTTGTGCCCAGAAGCGTCCGACACCAATGTGGCTGGTTTAGCCTCAGGCCTTGCAATGGCCGATGCGGGGGTATGGCGTGCCGCTTTGGCCCGCTTGACCGCGAGATGTGGGAGTTCCGGCGCGGATCTTTTAATACTTTCCGGCACGTTCGCCGGGGTCAGCTCTACCGTATCCAGCTCTAACTTTGGCTTTTGGTGCCCATAGCCGCGAACTGTCTTGGCGACCCGATGCCACAGCTTTGCTTCATCCGGCATCAAATCCCGACGCCGGCTCATCCTCAGCGACCCGATGTGGCAGGCATGGGCATTAGGCCTTTTGGCAGCAGAACCCAAAACCGGACATCATGATTGATCCGCCCCGCCCGCAAGCCTGCCTCTGGCCCTGTGCCCCAGTAAAGATCGCCCCGGATCGGGCCTCGAATGGCACCGCCAGTATCTTGAGCCACAACGAGGCGACGCAGGCTAACATCGGTCGAAAGCGCGACTCGCGGTGCATCGGCTGCCAAGAAAATGGGGACACCATAGGCGTGGTAACTTGTATCCACAGCAAGCGAGCCATTGGCCTCAAGTGCAGCTTGTTGACCACCCTTTGGGCCAGCGCTTGGATCATTAATCGCTTCAAGCCGGAAAAAGACGGTTCGTGGGTTAGCGTTTAAAACCTCGCGCGTCTCTCTGGGCTCGGCTGTCTTGAACCAGGTCTTGATCGCGTCCATGGAGGCACCATTCACAGGCAACGCCCCACGGCGGATCAATTCTTGCGCATTTGAGCCAAAAAGATGCCCGTTATGGGCGGCAAACGCTGCTCGGACCTGGCTGCCATCATCAAATTGCAATCGACCAGAGCCTTGAACTTGAAGGGACAACACTTCGGCAGGCTCACCCCATGCCAAAACGGGTGCCGTGTTCTCGTTGATTTGGCCGCGCGACCAATAGGGAACCACCTTTCCCCGATCCATGCGCGCAATTATGGAGCGATTACGCAAAGTGGGGTCGAATTGACCGAGATCGATCTCAAACAGATCGGCAGGTCTGCTTTGGATTGGCTCGGAATAGACAGGCGTCTTAACCCGGGACGCGGCCATGATCGGCTCATAATAGCCTGTCAGACGACCGACCTCTGTTGCCTCCGTAGTGACGCGCCAAACCTGAAACTGGCTCTCCCAAAAGCTGCGGTCTTCAAGGCTTGGGTCCCCTGCCAAGGCGCAAACGCCGGTCCAATCACCGACGCGGCCCGAATAGGTTGCTACTGCCGACAACAGCTGCTCTTTGGGTCTGGCTTGAGAAATCGCACAAGAACGAACAAGCGCGCGGCGGGCAGCACCTACATCCGTCTCTGCCCAATTAGGCAAACTCTCAAACGCCGAGGATCTAAACTGCAGCGGCACGATATCAACGGGTGGCGGAGGTGCGGCAGACACGCTGGGCGGCGCAACAGCTGGACGCAGCGGGGTATTTGGCGCTGGAACAGCAGGTGCCGGGGTCGGCATAGGCCTAAGAACAGGCGCAGGCACCTGTTGTGGCACTGGAACGGGCGCGGGAGGCGCTTCGACCGTGGCACAAGCCGTTAGGAAGACCGACATCAGACATGATGCGGTCAATAAAGAATAGATGTGACGCATGATTAGGCAGTCCGAACAGCGCTCAAAAGCCAATTTGGATCGCGAGCATCAACGCCACGTTCAAACGTCCAAACTTCATCAGCGGCGCGTAGGCCATCTCCACCATCGGCCAAATCAGATGAGAAGGCCACGTCAATACGTGCGATTTTACCATCCAATTCGGCTTCCACGATCTTTGCCTCGCTCAAGCGAATGACCTCGATCTTAGCGGCACCGGCTGTCCGACGCTCATCCATCGAGGTCTTGTAAGCTTCAAACACGTCGGCATCGACCAAATTTTTCAAGGTCTCTTCATCGCCAGCGCCATAGGCCGTTACGATCATTTCATAAGCAGACTTCGCGCCTTCCAGAAAAGTTTCGGTGTTAAATCCACGTTGGGCTGCCCCGATTGCTTTAAGGCCAGCTGCGCCAGGGCCATCATATTCCCGAACGGGGAAGGTCAAAACCTTACCGCCATCATCAGCAGTCTGATCGCCATCGGCCTTTTCAGAAGGCGTCTCGGGCATGCCAAATCTGGGCTGTCGCATCGGTGGTGGCTCTGCACCACGATTTTGGCCGAGTACTTGATATAAGCGGCCAAGTACGAGAGCTGCCACAACGGCGAAGAAGACTATTTCCATGGT
Organism: Pseudomonadota bacterium; assembly: GCA_041160865.1. GTDB lineage: Bacteria > Pseudomonadota > Alphaproteobacteria > Caulobacterales > Aquidulcibacteraceae > Aquidulcibacter. The sequence continues at coordinate 18,599 of JBEAVQ010000009.1, forward strand.
TTTCGATCCGGTCCCGCTTGGTTTTATATGGCGGTCATACACTTATATAGGATGCAATGACGCGTAAGTCAGCCACTTGGTTGCCGTAAAGGGCTGTTGCGTGCTAGCCACCACAGCTTCTGGAGATCAAGACATGACAGATGAGACGGCCTCTGCGCCACTGGAAAACGGTTCTTTAGCGAATGGTGGGGCGGAAACTGCCCCTTCGGTCCGTGTTTTAGCCCAATATGTAAAGGATTTCTCGTTTGAAAATCCAAATGCGCCCAACTCTCTGCGGGAGGGCGCTCAGCCAAAAATCGATCTTCAATTAGACGTGAGCGCCCGGGCGATGGATGAATCCGGGGTCTTTGAAGTGGATTTGAAGATCAATGCACGCAGCGACCGCGAGGGCCAAACCCAATTCATCATCGAATTGGTCTATTCGGGCCTGTTCCAATTCGCCAATGTCCCCGGCGATGCTTTGGAGCCTCTGCTGTTGGCCGAATGCCCGAAGATCCTCTTCCCATTCGCCCGTCAATTGATTGCTAACAACAGCCAGGCCGGCGGCTATCCACCTTTGATGTTGGATCCAATGGATTTTGGTGCGCTCTATGCCACCCAGCGTGTTGAGCGTTCTGGCGGACAGCCGTCCTAAAATAAGCGCGCTAAACAGCTTGTTGCCCACGATCGGTAAGGTACTTGTTCCAAGCAGGTTCCTTACCCAGTGTGGCGATAAAAGCGCGATGCGCCTGCATCTCTTCCAGCGTGGACAAAGGCGCTAACGCTTGGGGGCGCTGTCGCTTTGGCAAGCTGGCCTTGGCTTCCAAAACGCCTTCCGGCGTCTGGTTCTCGGTCTGAGCCGCCTCGGCAGGATCGAGAAAATCGAGACGCCTTTCCCGGCCTCCCTTAAGTTCAAGATAAACAGCAGCCAGCAATTGGGAGTCCAAAAGAGCCCCGTGTTTATCGCGCGCCGTCAAATCAATATTGAGCCGCCGACATAAAGCGTCCAAAGAAGCTGGAGCGCCAGGATATTTTTTGCGTGCGATCAATAAAGTATCGACGCAGCGCTCCTTTGGAATCAGTGACAAACCCAGACGCCCAAGCTCTGCATTTAAAAACCGGCGGTCAAACTCAGCATTATGAGCGACAAGCGCGGCATCACCGATAAAAGCCAACAAGTCTTCAACCACTTCCGATGCACCAAATACCGGCTTATCAGAGAGAAAATCGCCCGTTAGGCCATGAACCCTAACAACTTCGGCCGGCACATCGCGTTCAGGATTAATATAGCGGTGAAAGGTCGCGCCAGTGGGCACAAGGTCGATCAGTTCAACACAACCGATTTCGACAATCCGGTCGCCCCTTTCGGGATCGGTTCCGGTCGTCTCGGTATCAAAAACAATTTCGCGCATCTTATTTTTCCGCCGTCCCGGCTGCCGTATCCATCAAGGCCGCATGAACCTTCCCGGCTTGTTCGCGCGCCGCGTCAAGACCTAAGCCGGTGTCGATGACAAAATCGGCCTTGGCCCGTTTAACTTCATCGGGTGTCTGGCGGGCCACGATGGAGGCGAACTTCTCTTCAGTCATGCCGGCACGGGCTAGAACGCGGGCCCGCTGCATCTCTGGCGGGCAGGACACCACGATCACGGCATCCACATAAGCTTCACCGCCCGTTTCAAACAGCAAAGGCACATCGACCATAACCAAGGGCACATTCTGTTCACGCGCAGCAGCCAAAAAGTCAGCGCGGTCTTTGCCGACCAGGGGGTGCACAACAGCTTCAATTTGCTTGAGAAGGCCTGGATCTTGAAGAATCTTGCTCGTCAAAATGCCGCGGTCGACCCCGTCAGCACCGATGGCTTCGGGAATGAGAGCCTTAAGGGGGGGTATTGCTGCTCCATCTGGTGCATAAAGTCGGTGGACGGCCGCATCCGCATCCCAAATCGGCACCCCTAAGTCTTTGAACATGGCAGAAGTCGTCGACTTCCCCATGCCGATTGAACCGGTCAGCGCAACAATCTTCATGGGGAGAACGCGTTTTCTAAGGTTCTCAGGCCATCCTTGATATCGGGCAGAACGCCAAACCAATGCTGAAATGCCAAAGCACCTTGGCCAGCTAACATGCCCAACCCATCGAAATGCCGCCGCTTTGCAGTCTTGGCACTTTCCAGATAGGCGGTCATACGTGGCGAATAAATGGTGTCATAAATAATGGCGTCCGGCCGGGTTGATGAAAAATCCGGCGAGAAGGGCGACTGATTGTTCAGTCCCTGGCTGGTGGCATTGATGACTAGGCCCGCACTCGCCAAATGCTTTGGCAAGTCCTGCCACGTTCCGACTTGGATTTGTTGCGGATTCAGGTCGTTTGCAATCTTCTGCGCACGTTCTTGATCCCGATTGATGACACAAATGGCTTTCTGGCTATGCGCTGATAGGGCGGCGAGGATGGAACGTGCAGCACCGCCAGCACCCAAAACCACGATATGTCCATCAAGGTGGCACCAGTCAGAAGCGCGTACGTCCAGATCAGCCACCAGACCATCGCCGTCTGTGTTGTTGGCATCATACCCGCGGCCAGGCCGGTCCAAGCTTAAGCAATTAGCAGCGCCAACCAATTTCACCCGGTCAGATTGGCATAATGCCGATTGTGCCGCGCGCTCCTTAAATGGAGTCGTAATGTTTAGCCCACACACACCGCTAGCGGCCAAGCCTTGAAGGGCTGCCTCAAAGTTATCCAGCTCAACGCGAAGCGCCACATAAAGTGCGTTAAATCCGTGCGCTTGTATCCAAGCGTTTTGCAAAACTGGCGACATGGAATGGCGAACCGGGTTGCCCAAAACCGCATAAAGCTCAGTTGATCCGCTGATTTTCATGTCGGAACCTCGCCATGCAGGCGCAAGAAAGCCAAAACCTCTAATAAGGGTAAGCCCAGGATGGAAAAGAAATCACCTTCGACCCGCTCAAACAATTGCGCACCTGGTCCCTCAAATTGATAACAGCCAACGCTTGAGAGCGCCTCTTGTCCATAAGCATTCAAGTATGACCGCAAGAAGTCATCCGAAAAGGCCCGCATGGTTAGTTTTGGGCTCGTGACCAGACGCCAGACGGGTTGACCATCTTTTGCGATGACAGCTGCACATTCAAGGCTGTGCGTTTTACCGCGCAATTGGCTGAGGCGATCAAAAGCCTCGTCCAGTGTTTCGGCCTTATCAAAGGAATGGCCTTCAAACGAGAGGATTTGATCACAGCCGAGCACAAAGCCAGGCCGTCTTTGTGAAACTTTCAACGCCTTAAGTTCGGCGAGCTTATCGGCTTGATTGCGCGGACTAGCCCCTTCGGCCCGCATCGCTTCTTTGACCGCATCTTCGTCTACACCAGATCCAATAGCCTCAAAACGAATGCCGGCCTGAGTGAGGAGATGGCGACGAATGGTACTGGTAGAAGCAAGCGTTAGCATAACTATTTGGCGTTCCGGTCTGTAAGTAGGTTCAAAATGGCGGCAGAGGTTTCTTCAATTGATCGTCGTGTTACATCGATGACGGGCCAATTTTGACGTTCAAACAAACGGTTAGCATCCGTGATCTCTTCACGGACCGCATCTTCATCAACATATTCACTGGTTGCATCGGCATTAAGCGACAAAAGCCGATTACGACGAATGGCAATCAACCGATCTGGCGAAACCCGCAACCCAACAACCAATGGCTTATTGAGTTCTAAAAGCGCTTGTGGGATTGGCGCTTTTGGGACCAGTGGGAAATTCCCGGTTCGAATGCCGCGATTGGCGAGATAAATTGAGGTTGGCGTTTTTGATGTCCGGCTGACACCCACAAGCACCACTTCAGCTTGATTGAACTCATGGACCATTTGGCCGTCATCGTGGGCCATTGTGTAATTGAGGGCGTCGATCCGACGGAAGTAATTCTCATCCAATGCTTGCTTAGAGCCTGTCTTCTCACCCGCGCGCATTTTCAGATGATGCTCCCACATGGTGAGAACTTGATCTAAGAGCGGTAGTGCTGGAATGCCCAATTGCTTGCAATGATCAACCAAAACATCGCGCAGATCATGCGCGGCGATCGTGAACAGGACCACACCGGGGAAGGATTCGATCTCAGCCAAGACCCGGTCGAGTTGCCGGCGAGAGCGCACCAGATAATAGGAATGCTCCAGAGGCGTTACACCTTCAAATAAGGGCGCCACGGCCCGCAAAACCGCGTTGAGCGTTTCGCCGGTAGAGTCAGACACCAAATGAACGTTTAGAAAAGTAGAACTACGCATCGAAAACGTGTGACTGACGAACCATTTCGGATCAAGGTCTTCATACATTTTGAGACCTAACTTCCTTGGGTCTGACCAAACCGAGCGGATAGGTAGATTGGGTTACCCCGGTAGGGCTGTTCATAACTTGTTAAAAAAGCTTAATGAATCTCTAAGAAACGCGGTTAATTTTGTATGAATATATGAAGAAAATTGCTGCATGGGAGGAACTGTCGGATAAAAGCTCCGGAACTTTTATCGAACATCCACAGGGCTGGTAAGATGTTGAGAGAAGCATCCCCAGTGTGGGTAATTCCTTGATGCCATCGAGAGCAATCGCATGATTTTCAGTGCTTTTCGTCGAGGATGCGCTGTGGAAAAAACAGGGGCAAAAACTGATAAACAGCTTGAGAAATCCCGTTAGGTCATGCAGGTGACTTCCAAGGATCAGTCTATCCACCGTACTACTGTCTACTGATTCAAGAATCTAAAATATATAATGAAAGAGGAGCCCGCCATGGGTGAGGGAGCAAAGGGTTACAACAGCGCATTGGTTCGCACCCTCCTAGGTGAGCAACAGACACATCCTCCGATTTGGCTCATGCGCCAAGCAGGCCGTCATTTGCCAGAGTATCGAGAACTTCGCGCGAAGAACAAAAGTTTTCTTGATTTTTGCTACGCGCCAGCAGCAGCTGCCGAAGCAACGTTACAACCAGTCCGCCGATATCCGGTCGATGCAGCGATCATTTTCTCCGATATTCTGGTGGTGCCCCATGCATTGGGCCGAGATGTGCGGTTCGCCGAAGGGGAGGGACCACTCTTGACCCCTTTAGAGGGCGCAGCCGATATCGCGAAACTGGATATGTCGCGTCTTGAAACACGTCTAGCGCCGGTCTACGAGGCTCTAGAACGGGTTCGGGCCGCCATGGATGGGGACCGTGCCCTAATCGGCTTCGCCGGCGCTCCCTGGACCTTGGCGACCTATATGATTCAAGGCCGGGGCGGTGAGCGTGATCTCGCACGCGCCTTCGCTTATCAGAATCCTGAATTGGTCGACGATCTCTTGGCCATTCTGGCTGATGCGATTGGCCAACATCTGATTGCTCAGGTGAAAGCAGGTGCAAATGCGCTACAGATTTTTGAATCCTGGGCGGAAGATATTCCAGGCCACCTGTTTGCGCGACTTGTAACCAAGCCAATCAAGCAGGCCGTAGATGTTGTACGCGGCGTTTATCCTGATGTTCCTATAATTGGCTTTCCACGTGGGGCAGGTCACCGGGTTGGCCAATTCTTTTCTGAGACCACTGTCCAAGGAGTCGGCCTCGATATTGCCGCAGATTTAGGCGCAGCGCGGACTGCCTTGGGCCCAAAGGTCTGTTTACAAGGCAATCTTGATCCCATGGCCTTAATGGCAGGGGGTCCCGCGCTTGAGCAAGCTGTCGATGCTATTCTTGCCGCAGCGGCCACGGGACCACATATCTTCAACCTTGGACATGGCGTGGTGCCAGCAACGCCGATCACCAATGTCGAATATGTGATGCGGCGTGTGAAGGGTTTGACCTAAATCAGCGTCTGCAAAACAAGAAAAAGGTTATTGAAATCTCGATGGGTCAGAAAATAGCAATCGTGCTGTTCAATCTAGGGGGTCCGGACGGGCCAGATTCCGTGCGCCCTTTTTTGAAGAATTTGTTTTCTGATCCCGCGATCATCCGCGTTCCGACACCGGTTCGATGGATATTGGCCCGACTGATTTCAACGCTCCGGGCAAAATCAGCGCGGGCCAATTATGCCAAGATGGGTGGTGGTTCGCCACTGGTTCCAGAAACTTTGGCTCAAGCAGAGGCTTTAGAGCGGGCTGTCAAAGCCCGCCCAGGCTATGAAAATGCTGAAGTTAAAATCTTCCTTGCCATGCGCTATTGGAAGCCGTTTGTAAAAGATGCAATCGCGCAAGTTCGTGCCTTTAATCCTGATGAAACCGTCCTTTTGCCGCTCTATCCGCAATTTTCCACTACCACGACTGATTCTTCCCTACAGGCTTGGAAAAAGGCCGGCGGTGGCCCGGCAAAACTGATTTGCTGCTATCCCGATGCGCCTGGCTTTATTGAAGCGCATGCAGAAGCGGTAATGGAAACCTGGCAGGCAGGTGGTTCACCCCAGCGTGTCAGGGTTTTGTGGTCTGCTCATGGCCTGCCTGAAAAAATTATTTTGGACGGCGATCCGTATCAAAAACAAGTTGAAGAGACGGTAGCCGCTCTGCGTCCGCTTCTACCCGACAATTTTGAACATGCGATTTGTTATCAATCTCGCGTCGGTCCCGTAAAGTGGATTGGTCCAGCCACAGAAACTGAGATTGAACGCGCTGGCTCGGATAAAATCCCCGTAATCGTTGTGCCAATCGCTTTTGTCTCTGAACATATTGAGACTTTGGTTGAATTAGATGAAGAATATTATGAAGTGGCGCACGAAGTAGGTGTCCCGCTCTATCTGCGCGCGCCTGCTCTTGGAACGCGGGCAAAGTTCATCGACGAACTTGCCCGACTGACTACCGATTTATTGGAAGGGTCTGACCCAATCCTTGCTGCACGAACAACCGGTTGTGTTGTCGCTTGCCCTTCTTGCCCGCGGGCAGAATTTGGTGGATGCGCTGTATGAATGGATGGATCGCCAGCCATTATGAAGTCTTTAGAGCCCTTCATTTAATTGCGGTGATCGCGTGGATGGCTGGTCTGATGTATCTGCCGCGCTTGTTTGTTTATCATTCCTTAGCCCCCCTTGGGGGTGAGTTGGATCAGCAATTGATCATCATGGAGCGACGACTACATCGCGGCATTATGATCCCTGCGATGATCGTGGTGTGGATTCTGGGGCTAAGCCTGCTGATCGGACGAGGTGGTTTGGATTTACTGGCCCATCCTTGGATGCAGATTAAGTTGGCCATGGTCATCATAATTACGGCGGTAGATCATCTCTATCTGCGCTGGCGCAAAGCATTTGAGCGGGGCGAGCGTCCCTTGAACCACGTGGCCTTTCGGTTCCTAAACGAATTGCCATTTGTTTTGATGATTGTCGCTGTCTTTATGGTTGTCCTAGAGCCTTTTTCTTGACAACACACCTTGACCGCGACTGCGTTAATCGTCATGTGGTCCGTAGTTGTCAAAGCCTTCACACGGTCCGGCACCTCCTTACAGCCGCTGCAGTCCTTGCAAAGACGGCTTTCACCAAAGATATTTTGAGGCCCTGACATGTCAGAGGAATTGTCGATCGACGCGCCACCTCGCCGGTCCACGCTACAAGAGTTAAAAACCCGAACCCCCACAGAATTGGTGGTTCTGGCGGAATCCCTAGAAATTGATGGCGCTTCCAATCTGCGCACCCAAGATCTTTTGTTTGCTATTTTGAAGGCACAAGCAGAGCGTGGCTCTGAAATTGGCGGCGGCGGGGTGTTAGAAGTCTTGCCGGATGGTTTTGGCTTCCTGCGGTCACCTGAATCGAACTATCTGTCCGGGCCAGACGACATTTATGTCTCACCCCAGCAAATCCGTCGTCACGGACTACGAACAGGCGACACCGTCGAAGGGCCAGTAAAGGCTCCAAAGGATGGCGAGCGCTATTTCGCTTTGTCGAAAGTCGACACAATTAACTTTACCGATCCTGAACAAGCCCGCCACAAAGTCAATTTCGATAATTTGACCCCGCTCTATCCAGATGAGCGCTTGCATCTGGAAATCCAAGACCCAACGCGGAAAGACCGTACTGGTCGCGTTATCGATATTGTTGCCCCAATTGGTAAGGGTCAACGGGCTTTGATCGTGGCGCCGCCACGCACCGGTAAGACGGTCATTTTGCAAAACGTTGCTAAGTCGATCGAAATCAATCACCCAGAAGTCTATCTAATCGTGTTGTTGATCGACGAACGTCCTGAAGAAGTCACCGATATGAAACGCTCGGTAAAGGGCGAAGTGGTGTCGTCAACTTTCGACGAGCCAGCGACGCGCCACGTGCAAGTTGCTGAAATGGTGATTGAAAAGGCAAAGCGCTTGGCCGAACATGGCCGTGACGTTGTCATACTGCTAGATTCGATCACACGTCTGGGCCGCGCTTACAATACCGTTGTGCCTTCCTCTGGTAAGGTTCTAACCGGTGGTGTGGATGCTAATGCGCTGCAACGACCCAAGCGTTTCTTCGGCGCTGCCCGTAATCTCGAAGAAGGCGGCTCTTTGACTATTATTGCGACCGCTCTGATTGAAACCGGCTCGCGCATGGATGAAGTCATCTTCGAAGAGTTTAAAGGTACGGGTAACTCTGAGATCATTCTGGACCGCAAAGTCTCAGATAAGCGCGTCTTCCCAGCCATCGACATCATTAAGTCGGGCACCCGGAAAGAAGAGCTATTGGTGCCCAAAGAGCATCTGCCAAAAATGTATATGCTGAGGCGGATCCTCAACCCCATGGGTACCATGGATGCGATGGAGTTCTTGCTCGATAAGCTCAAGCAAACTAAAAATAATGATGACTTTTTCCAGAGTATGAACACATAAGATTAACTGCTGTGTGATCGACTTCTTACGCGGCTGGATCGTGCCAGCCGCGTTCCCAAAGGGGGTCTGGCGATGCGCTATACTCTGATCCTAAGTGTTCTGGCGGCAGGAATCCTCGCAACAGCCTGCGCGCCAGCTGATCCGCTTGGCAAAATCTCAGCGGATGACCGTGAATTTTTATTTGCCGGCACAGATACCAATGCGGCTTTCTTGGGTCAGCCTGATGATCCAGGGCCAATAGCTTGTAACCCACAGCGGATGAACCAAGGCTATGTCCTGGTGGACGAAGAAACGGGCTATTGGTTGGACAGTATTCGGCCGTCGGGGATCGAGCGCCATAAGGTTTTGACTGTAGAACCCATTGAAAAAGGCTATGAGGTCAAAGGTAAAAATGGTGTTGGTGTTACATTCAGCTTGATTATTGAGAAAACCAGTGACGATACCGCCAGTATCTCGTGGGATGGCGCAATGCCTGAAAAATATCTGCGCTGCCCGGGCATGCCTGCCTAAGGTTCTGCGTTTATTGAGCTGATTTCCGGCAAAAACTGGCGACGCCAAAGCCGCCAGGAACAAAGGCGTGCTTCTCGCCGCGAGACAACGCCCATAATGTTGCCGCTGCGATCTCGTCATCTGCGGTCTTGCGTGAGGCCCGGGGCGGAACATCATAGGCAATCAGTGCACTTAAACCTCGGTGCGATCCAAGCTGATGGGCCTTATGCCAATGCCGTTTGGCAGCCTCTGCGGCCGACCAAAGAGGTCGGGCCGGATCTGGCTGCCAAGCCGCTCCCGAGACGAAGATCACATGGAGCCCGCCTTTCGATCCTAGATCAGGACCACAATACCGATAAGCGATTTCTAAAGACAAGACTTGGGTAGCCCATAATCGCGCCAGACTATCTGCATCGTTGCCTTCAGCGCAGTGCTGGGCGCAATGGAAAACATAGTCGAGTGGACCAAACAGATCGCGTGCGGAGCATGCCGCATTGTTCCACATGGCTGGATCCGTGACATCTAAGCCCAAAGCTAAGCCTGCTGTCTTGGCTGCGGTATCGCGTGCGGCGGTAAGATCACAATCACCCACGATCAGCTTGCATCCCCGTTGGGCGAGGGTTTGGCACATCATTCGGCCAAACTGCCCCCCACCGCCGGTGACTAAGGCAACTTTGTTTGCAAAGCTTGTCTTCGTCATCCCGCGCGCGTTTTTAGCCAAAAGCCAATCATCAAAAGGATAACCGCAATAAACTGGACCAGAACACGCAACCGCATCAATTGGTTCGACCGCGACCGTGCCTTGTCACCCGTGATGGCCAGATTTGCGATCCCTGCAACAAGAACAGTTAAGACCGCGGCCATGGCCACGAAAATTGCGATATTAAGGGGCTCTAAGGTCATGAGTCTGATATATGCCGGACGCAGGGTTCCGGCAATCGCGACACGCTGTCGCGCACGTTAAGCGCGTCTTGTTCCTTTAGGATCAAAGTTGTGCGCCAAGACCTCGCTAGAGCATGAGCAAAGCTGCTTTAGCTGCTCTTAGTAAGCGCCAATAGGACTGCGGCACTGGAAGGTCTTCCGGCAAAGCCAGCACCGGGAACAACACCAATCGTCAAAATGCCCGACTGCCATCGCACACTGGGCCGATCAGAGCTGCGTTGGAGACGAATAAGTTTAACGCGGCGCTCTGGACGACCAAAATAGCCGCGTGGCGCGCGCGACATGCCCTGTGCAGCGCGTTCGAGGGCCTCGTAGACCAAGGCAGGCGGCAACGTACCGGAGGCTTCCACCCGAATGCTGCGGTTAGAGAATTTATCAAACCATCGCAGCGCTTTCTCAAGGGTCGCCTGTAACGTGGCTTCGCTTTGGGCAGGTGCTGATAGGGTTTTAGCTTTGCCTTCGCTCGCAGCAAGGCCTCCATTGGTGCCGAGCGGGCCATAAATGGTCACACCGCCTAAGGTCGTAATCCGAACAATGACTTCGCCAATATCATTGCGTAGAAATTCGTCCCCGCGAGGGCCCCATTGCGAGGTCAGAGCCCAGACCTCTGGATCGCCGTCAAATCGTAACAAAACGACCCGTGGCTGGGAGCGGTCTAGCACAAAGCGGATGTTGTTCGGCCCAGCACTGAAGGAGACTGCTTGAGAGGCGGCAGCATTGGGGCTCGAGAACATATCATTTAGGGTAAGGTCGCTGGTGCGCTTTTGCGCCTGCGCAGCTGCTGTTCCGCCGAGCAAAAATCCAGAGGCTATGAAGACGCACCAAAGCCAGCTCAACCACGGTTGAGCACGGACATCTGTTTCCAGATGCTTTTCACTGACGTGGCCGTGTTTAATCACCATGCAATCCACATGCACCCAGAATCTGGCAACATAGAGACAAAAGTGTAACGAAGCGCAGTGAAGAAAGCCTTACAGAGCTGGGCTTTATTCGGCCGCTTCTTGCCCGCGCATTTCATAATGCGCGCCTTGGTCCATTAAGTCAGGTAATCCAAGTAATTCGTTGATTTGTTTGAAATCCAACATCCGATCCCGGAATAGGGCGGTTGTGCCATTGGCTTTCAAGGATTGGAGAAACTGCTGTGCGATAAAGGCATGGACTCGCACCATAGAGCCCGGCGCAATCACTAAGCGAAACCCCATGTCGGATAATTGATCGGCGGTAAGAAGCGGTGTTTTTCCCCCTTCAACCATATTGGCTAAAAGGGGTGTACCTGGGAAGGCTTGGCAAATGGCCTGCATTTGATCAATCGCCTGTGGCGCTTCAACAAAAAGGATATCCGCCCCGGCCAGACGATATTGTTCTGCCCGCTCTAGAGCATGCTCGAACCCGTCCACGGCGATGGCATCCGTGCGGGCGATGATCAGGGTTTGTTCAGAGGAGCGGGCATCGACTGCCGCCTTAATTTTTCCGACCATTTCACTGGTAGCAACCAGTTCTTTTCCAGCCAAATGACCGCAGCGCTTGGGCGCTGTTTGATCTTCCAATTGCAAGGCGTTGGCACCCATCCGTTCGAACAAACGCACGGTGTGCTGAACGTTTAAGGCATTGCCAAAGCCCGTATCCGCATCCACGATGAGCGGAATTTTCACACGGTCCCGCACGCGCCCAATGATATCCGCGACTTGCGTGGACGATACCAGACCAATATCGGGCCGACCCAATTGCGTATAAGAGATCGATGCGCCGGACATGTAAATGGCTTCAAAGCCGGCCTGTTCCACCAAGAGTGCACTCAAAGCATCATAAGCCCCAGGGGCCAATAGGGCTTTACTTTGGCTGAGCCGCTCGTGCAGAGAAAACTGTATCATGCTCGATCCCTATGTGCCGCGCTTGTTTGTAGGTGTGCGATCAGGCCGCCAGCCCGAACCATGGCCATCAAATGGTCTGGAATAGGCTTACACAATAAAGTCTCACCACGCGTCTTATTCGTGATCTTGCCCAAGACTGGGTCGACCATCAACAGGTCACCCTCGACAATCTGATCGGCATGCTCACAGAATAAAGCCGGAAGACCTAAGTTGAGGGCATTTCGGTAGAAGATTCGCGCAAAGCTGGGTGCAATCACGGCACCAACTCCCAATAGTCGCAAACTTACTGCGGCTTGCTCGCGCGAGGAGCCTAAGCCAAAATTCTTTCCCGCCACAACAAAATCACCGGGTTGAATGGACTTCGCAAAGTCCGGCGCGATGGCTTCAAGGCAGTGCTGTGCCAAATCTTCCGCCAACAGCTTCATGAGATGACCCGGTGCGAGAAGGTCAGTATCGATATTGTCGCCAAAAACGAAGGCGCGGCCAATCTGAGTTGTTCCCGTCATGCCGCCCCCGCCAGATCGGCTGCGTGCACACGGGGATCACTGACACAGCCAGCGATTGCACTGGCCGCAACGGTGTAGGGTGACCCCAAATAAACCAAGGCCTCAGAATGTCCCATCCGACCTTTGAAATTGCGATTCGTCGTGGAGATACAAGTTTCACCTGCTGCCAATAGGCCCGCTCCCATACCTGCGCACGCGCCACAACCCGATGGCAGGAGAGTCGCTCCAGCTGCCAGTAAGATCGAAAGGGTCCCGTCGGCAGCAGCATCGGCTGTGATTTGCGAACTTGCTGGCGCAACCAAAAGGCGCACACCTTCGGCAATACGCTTACCCTTTAGTATCTGTGCTGCCATGTGCAAATCTTCTAACTTTGCGCCAACACAAGCGCCGATATAGGCCTGATCGATCGGCACGCCGGCCGCATGGCTAATCGGGAAGCTGTTGGCGGGTGAATGGGGTGCGGCAATTTGCGGCTCAAGATCGCTGAGGTTGATCGTAACAATCCGCTCGTAGGTCGCATCAGGATCGGGTTGCCAGGCCAAATCAACTTCGGACGCTTCTCCCCCATGAGCGCGAATATGATCCAGCGTCACACTGTCCGCCGCGATCAGGCCAACTTCGCCACCCAGTTCTGCGGCCATATTGGACAAAACCATGCGTTCTTCCATCGACATCGCCGCCACGCCCGGGCCACCATATTCGATGGCCTTGAACGCATTATCCATTCCAAGTTCGCGACAGAGAAGCAACATGACGTCCTTAGCCGAAACATGGTGTTTAAAACTGCCTGTCAATTCAACCCGAATTGTCTCAGGAACAATTGTCCAGGTTTGTCCGGTGACCACAATGCCCAGCATGTCGGTAGCACCAAAGCCTGCGGCATAGCATCCAAAGGCACCAGCATGAGGGGTGTGACTGTCGCCACCGGCGACAAAAATGCCCGGACGCAAAAGGCCCTTCTGTGGAAGAATGGCGTGGCAAATTCCTTCCATATCGAAGAAATGACCAACATTCTGCTCCTTGGCAAACGTGCGCGTGAGCTTCAGGATAGCCGCACTCTCCCCATCGACGGCGGGGACATAATGGTCTGACACAATCACCACGCGTGAAGGATCCCACAAGGTTGCACCAAGCGCGTCTAGGTGCGGCTTCCACCGCCGGGGCCCGCTTGAATCATGGGCCATAGCGAGGTCGACCTTTACGATGACGATATCACCCGCTGCCACATCGTCGCGACCCGATGCCCGCGCCAGTAGCTTTTGGGCTAAGGTTTGACCTGAAAACACCTTTTGAGGTTTGGTGGCTTCTGCCATGCTGGGCCGTGCATCCAACTTCGAGAAATGATCTATCTTTATATCAAATAGCGTTTCGGCATTGGCAAGGCAATGACTCACCCCTAGAGTGAACAAAGCAAGGATCAGGGAGTCTCATGTGTCCAATCCGCCGACTATACCCCGACAAAGCCAACCGACGTTTCTGTTTGTATGCAAAGACGGGCCGTCCGCTCCGGAAAAGCGGTTGGAGCATTTGGAAGGTCATCTCGCCCATGTCGAAGCCTATTGGCAATCTTACGTAACAGCCGGGCCTTTAAAAGAACCCGGAAATCCGAAGATCCATGGGTCCTGCTTGATTGTATGTGCCGATGATGTGGACGCTGCATGGGCTATTATGCGCGGCGATCCCTACTTTACTTGCGATATGTTTGCTTCGGTGGAAGTACACGATATGACCATGTCTATTGGGCTTTATCCTGGCGGCAAAATTTGGGAAAGTCTTGACTCTGTTCGAGAGCGTGCCAACGGTGGTTGAGATTAACTCTACTTCAATAGCCTGCCGTAGTGAGCCCTTTTCATCCACTATCGGTAGACAAACTTTTCTGTATGGACGCGACCTTGCCCACATCCCATGAACCAAGTTCAGAGCTAAAGGCCACCATGGTGGATGCAAGGCTGCCGACGCCTTTGTATCACCAGCTGTTCTTGGTTTTACGCGAACGCATTCGCTCGGGTGCGTTTCCATTGGGCGCCGTCCTGCCAGGTGAGCAGGATTTGACTCATGTGTTTAATGTTTCTCGCATCACGGTAAAGCGTGCGCTCAACGAATTAGCCTCTGCTGGCATGGTGTCGCGTCATCGTGGCCGGGGGACGGTAGTTACTTACAATGCGACCGTGCCGGTCGTGAAAGGCAGCTTTGATAATCTGATGGAAGCGCTCAAAGTGATGGGCCTTTCGACAGAAGTTGAGCTAATCAACGTCGCCCAAGTCGCTGCGACTGCTGAGATTGCCGAATTGCTGGGCCTGCCCAGTGGCGTTCCCGTGCAGCGGGCAGAGCGGATCCGCAAACTGGAAGGAGAGCCCTTCTCTTACATCGTGACCCATTTGCCAATTGATATTGCTTCGACCTTTGACCCTGATTCACTTGGACACACACCGATGCTGGACTTGCTAGAACGGGCGGGTTTTGTCGCTGTATCTGCGGAACAATGGATCACGGCTTGCAGTGCAGAGCCCGCAACCGCGCAGGCGCTGAAGATCGCAACTGGATCGCCGCTGCTCAAAATCGTGCGCGTGATGAAGGATTCTAAGTCAGCGCCAATTGAAGTCGTTCAGGGTTTTTACCGTCCCGAACGCTTTCAATATCACATGAATCTGACGCGTCAGCGCAAAGGCGGCCGCGACGAATGGCGCTAGGGCTCTAGACGATAGCCGCCGCCTTCGGTGATCAACAGGCCATTGCGGCTGGAAACCGGCTCAATTTTTTGGCGCAGCCGGTAGATATGGGTTTCCAGTGTGTGGGTCGTGACTGCCGCATTATAGCCCCAGACTTCACGCAACAATTCGTCGCGCGGCACAGCCTTAGCGCCAGACCGGTAGAGATAGCGCAAAATGGCGGCTTCCTTGTCGGTCAAACGAATTCGCTTACCACTTGCATCGGTTAAGGTCCGGTTCGCCGGCTTGAAGTCATAAGGACCAATTTTCAGCGTCGCGACATCAGTTTGATCATGGCTACGTAAATGGGCCCGGACACGCGCCAATAGTACAGCAAAGCGGAACGGTTTGGTGACATAATCATTAGCCCCAGCATCCAAGCCCAAGACCGTATCGGAATCGGTGGATTGGCCGGTCAGCATGATGATTGGGCCAGCAAACCCGCCCGTGCGGATCGCTTTGCAAGCTTCGCGGCCATCAAGATCAGGCAAATCAATATCCAGCAGGATGAGGTCAGGACCTTTAGTGCGCGCTGCGGCGACGCCGCTGGCGGCATCTTGGGCCATAATGGTGTCAAATTCCCCCGTCAGCTCGAATTGCTCGGCCAAGGTGGTGCGGAGATCATGGTCGTCATCGACCAGAAGAAGAGTGCGCTTGCGTGACATGGGTTCTACATGGTTGTACCCCATTGCGTGATACAAGAGGGCGGTGCATCACAGAGTCTTGATCTAGGGGATTTTATGCAGGTTTTTGCAGCATCAACATCGGGTTGGCTGACCTATGGGCAGAGGAAAGTGCGTTGTTCCATTGGTAAGGGCGGCGCCAAATCCGCCCAAGAGAAGCGCGAAGGCGATGGGGCCAGTCCTTTGGGGGTGTGGCCAATCCGCAGGATTTTATGGCGTGAAGATCGAGGTCCCAAGCCTGCTTCTGGATTTGAGGCAACGGCCATTCAACCCCAAGATGGATGGTGTGATGCGGCCGAAGATCCTAATTATAACCATCCAATAACTCATCCCTATCCGGCCAGCGCCGAACATTTGTGGCGCGAGGATGGGCTCTACAACATCATCGTGGTCCTCGGTCATAATGATGATCCGGTTGTTCCCGCCATGGGATCAGCCATCTTCATGCATTGTGCGTCAGAAGACTACCGTCCGACTGAAGGCTGTGTAGCCTTGGCGGAAGAGGACCTGCGGGCGCTCTTGAAGCAGGCCAAGCCCGGCGATGCCGTTGCATTCATCGCCTGATATCATCTGGTTTGCCGGGCAAAGTGTTGCTTGAATGCTCTTGCGTATTTGCCGCGTTTGGCGTTTTAGGCTGGCTTCATGCATGAAGAAGCCGCAATATCCCACAAAGACGATCTGATGGACCGCCCGACACCTGAACAGACGGGCGACGCCACGATTGGCAAGACCTTGTTTATTCAGACCTATGGCTGTCAGATGAATGTCTATGACAGTGAACGCATGGCCGATGTCTTGCGGCCTTTGGGTTATAGCTCGGTTGATAAGCCTGATCATGCAAACCTTGTTGTGCTCAATACATGCCACATTCGCGAGAAGGCGACTGAAAAAGTCTATTCTGAAATCGGACGCCTGAAAGCGCACAAGGACGCGATGGCGTTGACTGGTGACAAAATGACAATCGCCATTGCTGGCTGTGTTGCCCAAGCCGAAGGCGAAGAAATTATGCGCCGTGCGCCTGCTGTGGATTTGGTTGTTGGCCCCCAAGCCTATCACAAACTACCAGAGCTTATTGCACGCGCTGCCCGCGCCACTGGCGAACGCCTTGAGACGAGCTTTGAAGCGGTTGAAAAATTTGACGCACTGCCAACTTCGCGGACATCCGACGGGCCATCGGCCTTTTTGTCCGTGCAAGAAGGGTGCGATAAATTCTGCACCTTCTGTGTGGTGCCCTATACTCGTGGGGCGGAATATTCGCGGCCCGTGGACCCTATTATTCTCGAAGCCCGCGGCCTTGCCCAACAAGGCGTCCGCGAAATCACCCTCCTGGGTCAAAACGTTAACGCCTACCATGGCCAAGGACCAGCGCTGGCAGGCTCTGAAACTTGGTCTTTGGCACAATTGGTTCGCCATCTGGCTAAAATCGGCGGGATCGAACGGATCCGCTATACCACGTCTCACCCAAGCGACATGGATGATGACCTTATCGAGGCCCATGGTGAGGTGAAAGAATTGATGCCGTATCTGCATTTGCCCGTGCAGTCTGGTTCCAATAAAATCTTGAAAGCTATGAACCGGAAGCACAGCGTGGAGAGCTATCTCGATAGTATCGCTAAGGTGCGCAAAGCCCGTCCGGATATTGCTTTGGCCTCTGATTTCATTGTGGGTTTTCCCGGTGAGACCGAGCAAGATTTTGAAGATACGATGGAATTGGTTCGCGCTGTTGGTTATGCGGGTGCCTATAGTTTCAAATATTCCAAGCGCCCCGGCACACCTGCCTCGGAAATGCATGGCCAGGTTGCCTCCGACGTTGCCGATGATCGTTTGCAACGCTTGCAGGCTTTGATCCTCGAGCAGCAGCGCGCCTTCAATGCCGCCAAAGTCGGGGAGACGTTTGACGTATTGTTTACGGGCAAAGGTCGAAATGAAGGGCAAATCCTTGGTCGCAGTCCATGGTTGCAATCGGTTCATGTTGCAGGACCTGATCATCTGATTGGCCAACTTCACAGCGTGCGCATCATCGGCACCATGCCGAATTCCCTCACTGGGGAATTGGTGTCTGCTTCGTGACACGTCGTCGTAAATCCGAAGAAGGCCGCGTCGTGCTGACCAACCCAAGCTTGGTGCCGCTGGTGGCCGGTCCCGCTCATCGCAATCTGACTTTGGTCGAAGATGCGTTTGGCGTTGATGTGACGGCTCAAGGTGGTGATATTCTTGTTCACGGCGATGATCCCGTGTCGGTCAATCAGGCACGCGAGGCCTTGCAGTCTTTGATCGAAAAGGCTGAGGCAGGGATGGCGTTAGGACTGCCCGAAGTCCGCTCTGCCATTATATTTGTGCGCGCCGGGTCCAGGGCGCGCAGCGGGGCGTTGGCCTTGCCAGGTCGTCGCGCCGACATCAAACCCAGAACCCCTACGCAGTCTGTCTATCTGGACGCCTTGATGGGCGGTGAGTTTGATTTGGTTTTTGGCGTTGGTCCTGCAGGGACGGGCAAGACTTTTTTGGCAGTGGCTGTCGCGGTATCCATGCTGCTGGAGGGCCGGGTTTCGCGCGTCGTCGTGACCCGCCCTGCGGTGGAAGCGGGTGAACGTTTGGGATTTCTGCCGGGTGATCTTGAAGAAAAGGTCGATCCCTATCTGCAACCTATCTGGGATGCTTTCAAAACCTTACTCGGTGCTGCTCAATTAGAGCGCCGGAAAGCAGCTGGTGAAATTGAAGTAGCACCCTTGGCGTTCATGCGCGGGCGCACCTTGTCCGACGCTTTTGTTATTGTGGACGAAGCGCAAAACACCACGCGCATGCAGATGAAAATGCTGCTGACCCGCCTAGGCGAAGGATCGCGCATGGCCGTGAACGGCGACCCTAGTCAGATTGATTTGCCACGTTCAAGCGATTCGGGCCTTCCCCATGCCTTGCGCATCTTGCGACGCGTAGAAGGTATGAAAATTGTGCATTTCACAGCCGAAGACGTGGTTCGACATCCACTCGTCGGGCGGATTGTCTCAGCCTATGAGCGCGAAGTGGCAGACCCGACACCCGCACTCAGCCCGCCACCGGTAGCGCCAGAGCCTATGATGACTGAGGAATCTGCTTCTTTCGATGTTGATCTCCAGATTGAAGCCGAAGGTTGGCATGGGGTATTTGGCCCTGATTCCGACGCGGAAGTCGGCAAGATTGTGAAAGTCGCCTCACGTTACTTTGAACCAGCGGGGGACAGCTTTGCGTTGCTCCTGACCAGCGACGCGGTGGTTCAAGGCTTGAATGCCCAGTGGCGGCACAAGGATCAGCCGACAAATGTTCTTTCTTTTCCTGCACCTGAGACGGTGCACGCCTTGGAGAAGACGTTGGGTGATGTTGCTCTTGCTTATGAAACTTGTGCCCGGGAGGCACAAGAGCAGGGCAAAAATCTTAAAGATCACGCTACCCATTTACTTGTGCATGGGCTATTACATCTTTTAGGATATGATCATGAAGCCGAAGATGACGCGGCGGAGATGGAAGGCTTAGAGAGAGAGATATTGGCAGGCCTCGGCATTGCTGATCCTTATCAAACCCATGACTGACGACCCATCCAGTAGTAACTCAGCCAAGAAACCTAGCTTTTGGAAGCGGTGGACGCAGAAAATGCGTCGCCAGAATGATTATGCGGGTCTTGACCCCGCAGAGCTTCTGCGTGAGCGCGAGCAATCGGGCGAAACCATAGAACGCAATCAAAAGGACATGATCGTCAAAGCCGCCAGCTTTGACCGCTTGTCCGTGCGTGATGTGATGGTGCCTCGCGCGGACATTACGGCCGTCGACATCGAAATGCCGCTGGGCGAGGTCGCCCGCATGTTTGAAGAGCATCAGCATTCGCGCATGCCCCTTTTCACCGAAAATCTCGATACGCCCTTAGGCTTTGTCCATGTGAAGGACATTCTGTCGTTATTGATCCCGGACGAGCAAGGCGAGACCAAAGCTAAACTGGATGATCTTGTGTTAGGCCGGCTTAAGCGCGATTTGCTCTATGTGCCGATCTCTATGAAGCTGCCGAACCTGCTACTTCAAATGCGCGCGAAGCGGTGCCACATGGCATTGGTGATAGACGAATATGGCGGCACGGATGGGCTTGTGACCATTGAAGATCTAGTCGAAGAAATCATCGGCGACATTGATGACGAGCATGACGATCTCGACCAAGATTTAATCGTTGATACTGGCAATGGCGTTTGGGAAGCCGATGCGCGCGTCGAATTGGATGATTTTTCAGAGCGCGCCGGGGTCGATCTGACGCTGGAAGATATGGAAGATGATATCGATACGCTCGGCGGTTTGGTTTTCGCGCTCGCAGGTCGGGTGCCACCGCGGGGTGAAATTCTTCATCACCCAACAGGCTATGACTTTGAAGTGATTGACGCAGACCCGCGCCGGATCAAGCGGGTGCGTATCCGTTCTGCTAAAGCTGTGGAAAAGGCCAATACCGATAGTTTGCAGGCACCCTCTGCGTGACAGAGGCTATAGTAACTCCACCCAAAGCGGCTGCACCCGAAATCCGTCATCCCATAGCCATCCTGGGGCCTAGCAAGCCTGCTTGGTTGTCGGGCTTATGCGCGATGTCGTTGGGAGCGCTCGCCGTTCTGGGTCATGCACCGTTTCATATTTGGCCAGCCTTTGCGGTTTCGATCTGTGGCTTAATCCTATTGTTGGATGGTGCGTCCCAAAACAAAAGGCGGCAGCGATCCGCCTTTTGGCGCGGCTGGGCTTGGGGATTTGGCTATTTTCTGGCTGGGATGTTTTGGGTCGGCAATGCTTTTCTAGTTGATGCAGAGAAGTTTGCTGTTCTAATGCCGTTTGCGGTCACAGCCCTGCCGGCTGCGATGGGGGTTTATTGGGGTTTAGCCGGATTGGCGGCCATGTCCATTTGGGGCGCAGGTGCTGCACGTCTTATGACATTTGCTGTTTGCTTTGGCGTCAGTGAATTTGTGCGCAGCCATTTATTCACGGGGCTGCCCTGGAATCTGCCGGCCTATATTTGGAAGCCGGGTGAAGCGATTAGTCAGGTTTCAGGTCTGATCGGGCCATACGGCCTATCGCTTTTAACCCTATGGGTTTTGGCCACCCCAGTGGTTCTATTGGCAAAAGGCGAGCCGCGTAAACCACCAATGACCCTGATTGCGGCGGGTATTCTAGCACTTGGCAGCCTTGCTTATGGCTCTGTTCAGCTGCGCGCAGCCGGGCCAATTAGCCCTATGGCCGGCAAGGGCCCTATCATCGCGGCTGGGCAAGCAGGTTTTAGCCAAAAGGATGTTTGGGACCCTGCCAACACTATCGAGATCGTGGAAACCTATCTGGACCTATTGGAGACGCCAGAGGCGCAAAAGGCCGATATTGTGGTTTGGCCTGAGGGGGCATTTCCATTCCTTCTTTTGGAAGAGCCCTTTGTCCTAGATCAGATCCAAGCCCGTCTGGGCGCGCGAACATTGGCGGTCGGTTCAATCCGACGGGACCTTCTGGCGGGGCAGCCAGCCTATAGCAATAGCCTTTTAGTTTTTGATGTTGAGCAGGGTGGCCTGACTACAAGATCGGTCTATGACAAGCATCATCTGGTGCCATTCGGCGAGTATCTGCCGTTGCGTCCGCTCTTCAGAGCCCTCGGTATCGCTAGTTTGGTTTCCTATGATGGCGAGATGTCGCCAGGCCCTGAGCCAACGACATTGAGCCTTCCCAAAGCGCCTTTGGCTGATGCCCGTATCTGCTATGAGATTGTGTTCCCAAGCTTTAACAGGCAGGCGACTGGCAAAGCCGCATGGATTTTGAATGTTTCGATTGACGCTTGGTATGGCGATCTATTGGGTCCAGACCAGCATTATGCACAAGCTCGTTATCGGGCAATCGAGACCGGCCTGCCTCTCGTGCGCTCTGCAAGTGGTGGTTGGTCGGCTATCGTTGACCGACTTGGTCGCCCGGTCGCCGAACATCGCGCGGGTGCCGGCTATGCAACTGCACGTTTGCCCTCTACGGCTGGCCCCACACTTTATGCTCGGTTTGGAGAGCTTTCGTTTGGTATTTTGATATTTGGCTTTAGCCTGATGGCGGTTTGGCGACACAAGCGGCGTTGACACAATCAACTATTAATTGAAATCGTGCTAATAATAATAAAAAGCTTCATGA
Source organism: Pseudomonadota bacterium (assembly GCA_041160865.1). Taxonomy (GTDB): domain Bacteria; phylum Pseudomonadota; class Alphaproteobacteria; order Caulobacterales; family Aquidulcibacteraceae; genus Aquidulcibacter. The sequence continues at coordinate 40,725 of JBEAVQ010000009.1, forward strand.
CTGGTCACCGTCGCACTGCTTCTGTTGATGTTTATCTTGGCTGTCGCTTGAAACAATGGCGCGAGCAATTGGGTATAGGCCAAGAACGCTTGGCCGAATTGTTGGGCAAATCGTTTCAATAAGTTCAAAAGTATGAGCGCGGGCTAAACCGCGTCGATGCCAAACGGTTGTTCCAATTGTGTGGTCTTTCAAGCGTTGATCGATCGTTCTTTTTTGATGGGCTGAGCGTGGCATCAAGGTCCGGTGTTGGCGAGACTCAAGACGAGGCCGAAACCTTTTCGACGCCAAGTCTATTGTCGGTCCTTGGTGCGTTGGAGCTTTTAGCCGATTCCGCCCGCTCAAAATCCAGTGCCCAACGCAAAAAAGTGACCGAGCTCATCAAAATCTTGGCCGATAATGATTAGTGCATCCAGCGTCTAATTTCTCCGCTTTTAAATCGCAAAATCGCTGGCGGTTATTTAAGGTCGACTTCGAGCCGATATTGTTGAAAAACTCGTCATTGTCAGGGTTTGCGGGTCATGTTTCGTTGGTTTGATTGATTTTCCGGGGATTGGGTGATGATGGGACATCAAGAAGTAACGGCCCAGTTGTTTTACGACTTTCGGATTGAGGATCATGTTCCAGCTGACCATATTCTGCGGCGCATTGATGCTCATTTAGACCTTGAGAGCGTTCGTTCGGCCCTGAAGCCCTTTTATGGCAACACCGGGCGGCCATCGATTGACCTGATTTACTGATACGTATGCTGATCATTGGATATGCGATGGGCATTAGGTCAGAACCTAGATTGTGCATTATTTCAGAGCTGATTTGGAAGTACTTCTTGCTCAACCTTTAAGTGCAAACCTCTGACTTCAGCCTAAGATGGACGACAGGCCTATCGACGCAGCCGGAGACCGGACTTGGCGTTGGCCAATTTGTTGCCCACACCTGAAGGAACCGGCACGCCGGACCCTTCATAATCGGTATTAATGACCAGGCTCGCATTCTTGTCCATTAACAGGTCCTGGGCAACCACCACGCTCCATTTCGAATCTTGAGCGACCTGACCGGCAGAGTTGATGATCAACTTGGAACTGGGCAGATAAATCGTTCCCAATAGCTTGTCCGCCGACTTGGAAGAGATCAGGACGTCGGATCTATTGGCACGATCGGTTATGAGCAGGAAGCCTGCCCATTCCCCGGTTTGTCGCCCGCTTAACGAAAGAGTCGTGCTTTCGCTTGCTTTGAAGCTTTTGCTACCTTCAAGTATCATGACGATGTTGTCACCCTTTAGAGTAGCGTTACCCTCTACCGTCACGCCACCACAAAAGTAATGATCCCCGCGTCCAAGGGTTAGGTTCGCGTTTCCCGATACAATAAGTTCCCGATTCAGGGTCCCCGAAGCAAGGCTAGTGACAGTGTTTCCGCTAATCTTGAGTGGGTTTGGATTAATCCAACGGCTAGCACAATCGCGTTTCATCACTCTGGTCGCAAATGGATCCCTCACCTTAATCGCCCCCGTGTTGGCGGCTGGGGAAAAACCGGTACCATCTGCGGTCCCGGTGGTTTGGATGGTGCCAGCCTTGATTACTGCATTTTCGCTGGTCAATAAGGTGCTATTGGAATGCACCAAACAGTTAGCCGCTTGAATGTTGCTATTGCCGCGCGCGGTCAGACTGACCTCTTTGAGCGTGTGGGAAAGGGGGCCGACCAGTACGCACAAGGGTTGCTGGTTCATGGCCTCGCCAACCGCGCTAACCCGAATTGTGAAGCCGCCCGGGGGGACCAGATCGCCGAAAAAGGATCCCCGCACGCCAACGCCGGAAACCTGAAATTCACCGTTTCCATTTTGACTGGCCGTGAAGTTCATCGTGACGCGCGTTGAAAGGTCTGACACCTGATTTAAAGCAAATGTTTCCGCAAAGCTGTTTGCGTTGCGGGCGTTGGCCCCCGCAATTGCCAATTCTCGGGCACCGGCTAGGGCCGCAGCGTCTACAGCAGCTTGCATGCGGGCTCTTTCATTTGTGAGGGATACCATCTCGACCGTCATCGCGATGATCATGGCTAAAGGGATCGCAATCAGGCCAGTGATCACGGCCAAATTGCCGTGGCGGCTGCGTCGCCTAGTTTTTTGCCCCACCGACGTCATTACATCCACCTTTGGCAAATACGTAATTTGAAAAATACTGGCAGAAACTGGTAAAGTAACTCTTAGGCGCAGGAATCATTGGAGCCACCAGATGACGATGGCGACGAGAGTGATTGCGGCCATAAAGACGTCGGCGCGTCGGTCTTAGCGAGTGGCGATCTTGCGCCAGTCTTTGAGCCTTGCGAACACATTTTCGACCTTATGTCCCTGCTTATATGTGATTTGCAGTAAACCGGGGGTGCGATGTGTCCCTTTCGCGGTGGGATACCAGGGTGGATGCCCTTAGCCCGTAGCGCGGCGCGGTAATCATCGATATCATAGCCCTTATAGGCGACAAGGGTTGCCGTGGCCCCGTCTTGCAGGGCCGGATAGAGGATTTTCGCGCCGACATGGTCTGAGGTCTGGCTCTTCTTCAGGCACATGGCTAGTGGGCGGCCTTGACCCTCGCAAACCAAGTGCAGCTTGGTGTTCAGACCGCCCTTGGTCCGGCCGATGCACCGGGGAAATGTCCCCCTTTTAACAGGCTGCTCGACGTCCGGTGTACCTTGAGGTGGATCGCGTCGATCATAAGGGCATCGTGTGGGCCATCCTCAGCCGCCAAGTGG
>JBEAVQ010000057.1:0-46516 GCA_041160865.1 Pseudomonadota bacterium
CTTCGAGCTGGGCGTGCTGCTGGCTGGCCCGTTCTATGGACAAATCCTTGGCGATCTTGGTGCTGAGGACATTAAAGTCGAACCGCCCGGCCAAGGCGACCCCCTGCGCGACTGGGGCACAGTCAAAAAGGATGGCCATGGCGTCTGGTTCCCCATTGTCGCCCGCAACAAGAAATGCATGACGCTCGATCTACGCCAAGCGGAGGGTCAAGAAGTCCTGAAAGATCTGGTCAAAGGGGCTGATTTTCTTCTGGAGAATTTCCGACCCGGTACGCCCGAAAATGGGGCCTGGGCTATGACGTTCTGTCGGACATCAATCCTGGCCTGATCATGATCCGGGTATCTGGTTATGGCCAGACAGGACCCAATAGTCCAAAGGCGGGCTATGCCAGCGTGGGCGAGGCGATGGGCGGTCTTCGCTATGTAATGGGGGAGCCCGACCGGATGCCGTCGCGGGCTGGTATCTCCATCGGGGACAGTTTGGCTGCGACTTATGGCACCATTGGCGCGCTGGCGGCACTAGAACATCGCCGCAATACTGGGTGCGGTCAGATCGTCGATTCGGCCATTTATGAAGCCTGCTTTGCCATGATGGGCCTTGTGCCCGACTATCATTTTGGTGGCTATATCCGCGAGCGGACGGGTTCTTTCCTGCCGAAAATCGCGCCTTCCAACATTTATCCAGCCAGTGATGGCATGCTGATCTTGGCGGCCAATCAGGACACTGCTGGCGGCGCTTGGCCGAAGCCATGGGCCAGCCCTAACTTGCCGACGATCCGCGCTTTCTGACCCATGTCGCCCGCGGCGAGAACCAAGCTGAATTGGATGCTCTGGTGAGCGCGTGGAGCCTTCAGATGACGCGCACCGAGCTAGAGGCCATTTTCGAGGCCCATGGCGTGCCCTGTGGTCGCATCTATCGCGCGCCAGACTGATGGCCGACCCCGACTTTGCTGCGCGCGAAGCCATTGTCACGGTGGAGCATCCAGCACTTGGGCCATTTCCTATGCCCAACGTCTTCCCGAAACTATCGAGCACGCCCGGCAATGTGCGTTGGACCGGGCCAGAGCTTGGCAGTCACACAGAAGAAGTGCTCGCCGAAATGCTGGGCTATGATGGCGAAAAAATCGCGACCCTCAAAAAGCAGGCGTGATTTAGCGAGCCGAATCGTCAAATAGGCCTGATTGAGGCGGCGCTTTGGGTTCGGGCAGGCCAAACAATTGATAGGCTCGCGCAGCTGCCACCCGGCCACGCGGGGTGCGCATGATAAAGCCTTGCTGCATCAAATAAGGCTCAATCACATCTTCCACCCCGTCGCGGGCTTCTGAGATTGCGGCAGCAAGGGTTTCGACGCCAACTGGTCCCCCGCCATAGGTTTCAACCAAAGCACGCAAATAACGCCGGTCGAGCATATCGAGCCCATCTGGATCAATATCGAGGCGGGCAAGTCCATGGGCGGCAGTTTGGGCGTCTAGCGGGCTACCCAGAGCATCGGCAAAGTCACGCACGCGCCGTAACAGACGCACCGCGATGCGCGGTGTTCCACGGGCCCGGCGCGCGATTTCAGTGGCCCCATCGGGGGTCAAGGGTGCCCCCAGCTTGCCCGCGGCCCGCCGCAGGATCAGTTCTAGGTCAGCTACGCTATAAAAATCGAGGCGCGAGACAATGCCAAACCGATCGCGCAGAGGGGTCGATAACAGGCCCGCCCGCGTGGTTGCCCCCACCAATGTAAAGGGTGAAAGATCAATGCGGATCGAGCGTGCCGAGGGCCCTTCGCCGATGACCAGATCAAGCGCGTAATCTTCCATCGCTGGGTAGAGAATTTCTTCTACCGCTGCCGGAAGGCGGTGGATTTCGTCGATAAACAGCACATCGCGCGGTTCAAGATTGGTGAGAAGGGCAGCCAGATCGCCCGCTTTGGCAATGACTGGTCCCGATGTGGTTTTGAGATTCACACCCAGCTCTCGCGCCGTAATCTGGGCCAACGTGGTTTTGCCCAGACCTGGCGGGCCAAACAGCAGCAAATGGTCCATCGCATCGCCGCGTCCTTTAGCGGCTCGAACGAAGATTTCGAGGTTTGCTTTAAGGTCGGTCTGGCCAACAAACTCATCAAAGCCAGAGGGGCGCAGTGCGCGGTCGATCGTGTCGCCGACCCGCAATTCTGATGAAATCAGCCGCTCGCTGCCAATGCCATCGCTCTCTTGGTTCATCGGCCGATCTCCTTCAGGGCCGCCTTAACCAGCGCGCCGACGCTCGCCTCATCACCTAAGCTGCGGCTGGCAAGGGCCACTGCACGTAGGGCTTCGGGCTGGGCAATGCCAAGGTTCAAAAGAGCAGAGACAGCTTGGGATCGATCCGCGATAGCTGGGCTTTCAACCAATGGGTTTTGAGGGGATTCTGGCGCTGAGGTGACAGGACTTCCGCCCTCGCTAAAGCCAAGGGTGCCGGTTTGGCCCATCAGGCTGGCTGGCGGTGGGCGCCCCTTTAGTTCGGTGGCAATGCGTGCCGCCAGCTTTGGCCCAACACCATTGGCGCGAGCAATGCTAACCTTATCTTCTAAAGCTGCCGCTTCCATCAATTGATTGGGTGAGAGAACGTCTAAAATCGACAGCGCCACTTTGGCACCAACCCCGGTAATCTCTTGCAATTTAGCAAACCAAGCCCGCTCGGCATCCGACAAAAAGCCAAATAGTTTGAGGGAATCTTCGCGCAATTGCGTTTCAATGAACAGATGCACAGCGGCACCTTGTCCGAGGCGCGACAAGGTCCGGGTTCCCGCAAAAACCAGATAGCCGACGCCACCAACTTCGATCAGCGCGCGATCTTCACCCGTTGCTGCCACCAAGCCTTTGAGCGATCCAATCATCCTTTTGCTGCCATCAAGCGGGTGGGACTGCGCCGTTCCGCGGCATGGCAGATGGCAGCCGCCAGCGCGTCTGCGGCATCGGCTGAAACGGTGCCAGATTGTGGCAGCAAGCGGCGGACCATGAAGGCGACTTGGTCCTTCTCAGCGCCACCCGTGCCAACCAGCGCCTTTTTGATGTGGCGGGTCGCATATTCTGTCACATCCACGCGATTTTGGGCCAGAACCGACAAGGTCGCGCCCCGGGCATGGCCCAATAACAAGGCGGATTGCGCATTTTTTGCCATGAAAACCTCTTCAACCGCCGCTTCGGTCGGATTGTAGAAATCAAGCACGTCTTTAATGCCAATGGCAAGCAGGCCTAAACGCTCCGTCAAAGCTAGTTTGCTTGGCGGAGCGATAACGCCATGGGCGACCCAGGAAATGCGCGCGCCTTCACAGGCGATAAATGCGCGCGCCTTCACAGGCGATCACGCCCCAACCGGTGCGTTGAAGGCCCGGGTCAATGCCAAGAAGGATCGTCTGGAGTGACATGTCTTTCGTCCTGTAAAGCGAATCGTGGCCTTCGTGCGCACAAGCACCTTAACAGAACATAACCAGAACGACAAAGCCATGCTATTTTTTCTTCAGGAGCACCACATCAGCCCGGCCATCGCTGGCATGCCAGGTCTCCTGTTGCGGCAGTGAATTGTTGGGCAGCACCCATCGCCAACCAGTCGCCGGGACTAAAGAGACAGCAGACGTCTTGCCACTGAATAGACGCTTCCTTTTGTGCCACAGCTCCAAATTGCACCTGTTGGCTTCCGGCTTCATGAAAGATGCGCGGTTCAAGGCCGTGGCTCTTGCCCAAGCGGGTCAAGCACGCGCGCACCAGATGCAAGCCAAAATCCTGATAAGCCGCCTCTGCCACAGCCCCATCCTGAGCAAGCTCAATGGTCAGCAGGAGGAAATCACCCGACTTTAGCGTTTGGGCGGCCCCGGTGATGAGATCCCGCCGCTCGGCTTTTGATAAAAACCCAAATCCGCCGCCCGCAATCAAGGCTAGGCTGGTTCCCGAACCAATTGCGGGTAAGTCCCAAGAGGACGGGGTCGCACTGGCGGGGGCCAAGCTAATCTCTGCCGTTGAGTCTTTTGTATTCAGCGTATCAAAGATCCGGGGATCAATTTCGCGATTCATTAAAACGATGGCTTTGGGGCGCTCTAAAGCCTCAAGCACTTGCGCGGTGCGCAACCCGGTGAATGGACCACAATCGATGAGCCGTGCTGCGGGACCAATCAACTCACCCAAATGCGGCAGGATTCGATCCAGCACTTCATGCTCGGCCCGGTCAACATGGGGGGCTGGGTTATGTAGCCCGAGTGCGATATCGACAGTCCGTCCACCATCCAGCAAATCTTGCTGGTGTTGTCGCACCAAATCTTCAAGCATTTAAATTTTTACCCCAAGGAACAATTTTCAAACCAACTCAACTCAAACCAACTCAAGCCAATGACAAACCGGCACCGCTAGCACGCAGCGCGGTTGAAGATAATGGATTCCAACGCGCAGGTATATAGACCCAAGCGGGCGGTGCTGCACGCGCACAGGCCATAGCATTGGCCAGATTTAGTCGTGCGTGGGGAAAGCGTTGCGCCAACCGCCCTAGGCGTGCCCGTGGTCCTGCCCCCGGTCGAGACACCACACAAATCGGGATGAGGCGCGCAATATCCTGCCAACCGCGCCAGCGCTCAAATCCGCTTAAATTATCCGCCCCCATTAGCCAGACAAAATGTACACCCGGAAAACGCTTTTTCAGACTTTTCAGCGTGTCGATGGTGAATTGGGTTTTCAATTGCGTTTCAATATCGGTGACAATGTTGTGCCGTCCGCGTGCCACTGCGCGTGCCGAGGCCAAGCGGTTCTTGAGGGGCGTGGATTTCGGCTTCAACGGGTTTTGTGGGGAGACCAGCCACCAGACACAAGTCAGGCCCAGCCGGACACGGGCTGTTTCGGCCACATGGGCGTGGCCAGAATGGGCAGGATCAAAAGAACCACCGAGGAGCCCGACTTTTATCCCTCGCGGCGCTTGCAGCGCGTGTCGCATGGGTCAGGATTAGGGGAGAGAGCGGCATAGGGGAAGGGGTTATGCTCACATTGAGGATAGATTGCTGCTTTCGCTTCGGCGCTAGCTAAAATGCCTTCCAACTCGAAACTGCTTGCTAATTGGTCCGGAAGGGCGCATAGGGCACGCGTCTAATGACGGTTCTATGCTTGTCTGTTCGCTGAGATCTTCGGCGCTGCTCTCAAAAATACCTCCTGAAATGTCGACGCCAAAATGCCTGCACATGCAGGCATCATCTCTCTATGAACGGAACTACTCTAATGACTACCGGAACAGTAAAATGGTTTAACGGCCAAAAAGGCTTTGGCTTTATCGCTCCTGATGACGGCGGCCCTGATGCCTTCGTCCACATCAGTGCAGTGGAACGCTCGGGCATGAGCGACCTGCGCGACGGCCAAAAGGTCAGCTATGACCTCGTGGCAGATCGCAAGAGCGGCAAAATGTCTGCCGAAAACCTGCAAGATCGCGCTTAAAATTTAGGCTTCGATTTGAAGCATAAGTAATAAGCCCAAATGGATGCGGCCGCTGCCTCAGCATTGGCCGCATCCTCGGGCCCTTCGCCCCGTCCCCGCATAAATCCTTCACCGAAGTGAGTACCAGATGGCCAAGGGACAAAAGAAAAGTAATAAGGAAATCCGCAAACCAAAGGCGGAAAAATCCAAGAGCGAAGCGCCGACGCCTTTGTTCTCCAAAGGGGCGACAACGGCGGATAAAGTGCCAATGGGCAAGCGCTAAGGCTTTTGGAAACTGGGTGTCGAGATGGCTCACGCCGGATTAAGCTCCACCCGCCGATAGGCTAAAGCTTCAGCAAGTTGAAAGCGCTTTACACCTCCCGCACCGTCAAGGCCCGCAATGGCGCGTGCGGCTTTCAAGATGACCCTACATATCAAGCTGAACTGCTCACGCCCCGACAAAAACACATGTGACTAATCGAGCAACCATTGTTTCGCTTCCGAACTATCCACATTCCAACTATAAATTAGAACAAAAAAAGATCATAAGAAGAACAAAAGACAGTTATTGATGCTAGATTTTGATTTTCTACCTTTAAAGATTGTGCACAACTTCATTACCATAACGTAATCTCTAGTTCAACTTACGCTCGATAGCGTCCCACATCAGCGAAACCGCATTGATTCCGGAGAAAGCCTTGAGCGCCAAAGCACCGGTTGGCGAGGTAACGTTGATCTCGGTCAAGCGGCCTGCGATTACATCGATCCCAACAAATAGAAGGCCGCGCTCTTTCAAAGTCGGGCCAATGGCTCGACAGATCGCCAGATCGGCTTCACTCAAATCAACCGGATGAGCGGTACCACCGACCGCCAGGTTAGATCGAATGTCATTACCTTTGGGAACCCGGTTGATCGCGCCCACAGCTTCACCATCCACCAGAATGATACGCTTATCGCCTTCAAACACGCCGGGCACAAAGGCTTGCACCATGATCGGGTCGCGACTGGTAGTGAAGAATAAGTCTAGCAGGGCACCTAAATTGCCATCCTCTGGCTTAATCCGGAAAACAGCGGCTCCAGCATTGCCGAACAAAGGCTTGACCACAATGTCTTGGTGCTCTGCTTGGAACGCCTTAATCGTCTCCCGGTCGCGCGAAACCAAGGTTGGTGGCATGAGCTCTGGGAACAGGAGGGGGACGATTTTCTCTGGGCTAGACCGCACCCAAAATGGATCATTCACCACCAAAGTCTTGCCCTTCAAAAACTCCAAGAGGTGCGCGGCCGTGATATAACTCATATCAAACGGCGGGTCTTGCCGCATCAGGATGACATCAACGTCTTGAGCCAAGTCCAGCACCACTTCTTCGCCTAACGACACATGGTCGCCCTTGACGCGTTGAACCTTGCAAGGCTTGGCCCGCGCGCTTACTTTGCCTTCTTGCCAGGACAGGGTTTCAACCGGATAAACAAAGATCTCATACCCCCGGATTTGTGCCTCTTCGGCCATAGCAAAGGTGCTGTCGCCCTCAATATTGACGTGCTCGATCGGGTCCATCTGGATGGCAATACGCAGGGGTTTTGAGGCAGAAAAATCAGACACGGGATGAACTCGCTAATTGAGCTTTTGGCGAAGAGTTTGGGTTCTGTCGCGATCAGCTTGGGTGTAGCCTTGAAGTTGGCTTGCCCGTTGCGCCCATTCAAGGGCAATATGGATTTGTCCGGCGGCTTCTGCAGCTTGGGAATAGTCGTGCACGACCTGATAATTGTCTGGGGCCAGGAGGGCGCGACGAAATGCCGCCCGCAACCAAGCGTCAATCTGGCCTGAAGCCCGCGCCCGCGCTGCCAAATTTGTCTGCAGACGAACCGCCATCACCCGGTCCGACACCGGGGCGAGCATGGACCCGCTCAAGGCCTTGATCCCAACACGATTTGCAATTTCTGAGAGGCCGACCTCATCGACAATCGCGCCGCCAGCAAGGGGGTCAATAAAGATGGGCCCATCAGGGGCCTCGAGCCGCAGCAAGAAATGCCCCGGCGTATCAACGCCGTGAAGTGGCGCGCGGGAAAGGCGGGCAACATGGCGCCAGATCACTCCAAGTCCAACCGGTAGGCCCGCACGAGCCTTCAAAATACTGATCAAGTCTGCATTGCCGGGATCATCAAAGTCTGTGGTTGAGCCTGCAAACCCCATCTCGCCAAAGATCAACTGCGACAGCGCCGAGGCGGTATGAGGCTTTCGGTGTTGGGCTAAGGCCGTGATCTGATCTAGGACGCTGAGCGCTTCGGATAAATCGCGGTCGGGGTTTTCATGAATGGCGCAGGCAAGCGCACAGGCTGTTAAGTCAAAGCGGTCCACTGGCATGTTTGCGCATACTTTGATCGCGCTTTCCGCGTCTGGTCGTGTCCGCGGGATCATTTGCGCCGCGCCCGAAAGGAAATCACATTGTCTGACTGACCCTGCCCATGCAGCATGAGGTCGACGTCTGGTTGCCAAGCGTCGCGCACATGTTTTGGCCAGCGCCATTTGGTGACGAGGATCAGATCATAGCGCCAAGTAAATTGTTGGGTCCAATCGCGTCTCGACGTCCAGCCTGTTGGCGCCCGCACAATGCGCGACATTTGTTGGGGTCGCAATATCTCGGAGGGATCAACACGCTGTTGGCGCATTTTGACTTCAATGAGGACCATCACATCGCCGCGCCGCGCGATCAGGTCAATCTCGACTGCCGGCGTCTGCACGTGCCGCCCGAGCGTCGCATAGCCCTTGAGCTGCAGCACAAAGGCCGCCCAATTCTGCGCCCATCGCCTGGATCTTTCTGCTAGGGCGCGCTGGGTCAAATTCATGAAGCCGCTCGCTTCTGCGCAGCAACCAGAGCTAAAGCGCGGCTATAGACATCACGGCGAGCAATCCCGGTCTGGAGCGCCACGGCCGCGGCCGCATCCTTGACGCTGAGGCGGGACAAGGCTTCTTCCAAGGCACTATCTAAATCAGGCACCTCGGCAGTATCGGCGTCCTGGCTTTTCCCGCCGACCACAACGACAATCTCGCCGCGCGGCGCATCGGCCTCACGATAATGCGCCGCCAAATCCGAAAGCGTTCCGCGCCGGGTTTCTTCATAGAGCTTGGTCAGTTCGCGCGCGACACAGGCGGGCCGATCGCCAAAAACCTTCGCCATGGCGCTAAGGCTTTCGCTTAAGCGAGGACCCGTTTCATAAAAAATCAAGGTCGCTGGGACGGCGGCAAATTCATGGAAAAAATCGGCTCTGGCTCCCGCTTTGGAAGGGGCAAAGCCAGCAAAGAAAAATCGTGCCGAAGGCAGGCCTGAGACAATCAAAGCAGCCAAAGCGGCAGAAGCGCCGGGGACTGCCAGGACCTTATGCCCGGCTTCAATCACGCCGCGCGCCAAACGCTCGCCCGGATCGCTGACGCCAGGCGTGCCCGCGTCGGAGCAGAAGGCGACTGCCCCACCTTGATCAAGAATCTTCAGTGCTTGCATGAGGCCACTTTCCGTTGCCGATTCGTCGCATCGCGCGACCTTGCCGCTGATGCCATGCAGCCCCATCAAGCGCTTGGTTACACGGGTATCTTCGGCCAAAATGAGGTCGCAGTCGGTTAGGGTCTTGGCGCCACGCGGCGTGAAATCACCCAGATTACCAATAGGTGTTGCGACGAGGTAAAGTCCAGATTCTAACAGCTTCTTTATGGGCGTTTCCAGTTGATGCGATTGCACCTGACCGGCCTCACGCTTAGACTTAGGCCTATTATTGGGAGTAACGTTGGCCATGTCATCCATTTCTACGACAGAAGGTTTGAACTTTCCGACAAAGATACCAAGCCTCAAAGACGCGTTAGGCGCAAGCCTCTGCGCAGCTATGTTGATTGGCTTGGCATCGTGTGCCTCCACCCCACAAACAGCCGTGCCGCCGCCGCCACCGTCTAAGCCGGTGGTGCAAGAGCCGGTGAACCCCTATCTGATTGATGCGACCAATCGGTTGACACCTCCCCATATGGCAGGTCGTAAACTGGTTCGCGTCGCCCTTTTGGCACCGTTCAGCAGCGACAATCCAGCTATCCGCAACGAGGCCCAGACCCTGCAAAGTGCCGCCGAACTTGCCCTTTTTGAGCATGGCGATGCGTCTATGCTCCTAATTCCAAAGGATTCTGGTGATACCCCGGAATCCGCGCGTGACGCGGCTGTGGATGCGATGCGCTCTGGTGCTGACTTTATCTTGGGCCCTTTGTTTGCCAGCGGCGTGACGGCCATTGCCCCTTACGCGCGCGCCAATAATGTGCCCATGTTTTCCTTCTCGACCGATACGTCCGAAGCAGGCCGAGATATCTATGTTTTGACCTTCTTGCCCGAGGATGAGGCTCGTCAGATTGTCCGCTACGCGGCCGAGCAGGGCGTCAGAAGGCTCGTGGTTTTGGCCCCGGAAGGCCGATATGGTGACCGGGTAGCATCAGCCGCGCGGGAAACGGCCGCTTCTGCTGGCCTCGAGTTCATGGGCGATGAGCGCTATGATCCAAGATCAACCTCGATGACCTCCGCTTTAGAAGTCTCCAAACGTGTTGCGGGCAGGGTCTCCGGCGGTAACGCCAGCCGGGAAACCGCTATTTTGATCCCAGAGCGGGGTGCAATGTTGCGCGCCATTGTTCAAACCTTAGGCCAGTCGGGCGCAAGCTCTCGCCAGGTTCGTTATTTGGGTACAGGCCTGTGGAACGATCCCGACATTTTAAATGAGAGCCGGATGATAGGAGCCTGGTTTGTGACCCCCGATGTCGCAGCCCGCAGCGCCTTTGAGCAACGTTTTAGCCAAGCCTATCAGCGCAAGCCCACCCGGCTGGCCGGCATGGGTTATGATGCGACCGCCATGCTGGCGCGCATGACCCGGGAAGGCAGTAAATCGGGTGCCTCGGCCCGCGCCATCGAGGCCCGAGATGGCTTCATCGGTGTCGATGGGTTGTTCCGGTTCACAAGCCATGTTGTTGAGCGCGGGATGGCCGTGAATGAAGTCGTCGCACGTGGCAGCAAAGTTGTGCAAGTCGCCCCCAAGACATTTCAAAAATAGGCTCGTCATTTTAAGGGTGAGGCATGGGAGACATTTGCATACGGCCCTTGCAGGTCACCGATCGACCTGTTTGGGACGAGCTTTGGCAGGGCTATCTGACCTTTTATAAGGTCAGCCAATTTGCCCCAGAAGTGACTGAAGCCACTTGGCAGCGCTTGTTGGATCCAAATGGACCCTTGCATGGCCTTGTCGCAGTGGATGGTGACGAAGTCTTAGGTCTCGTCCACTTTCTCTATCATCCATCCTCCTGGACGATTGAGCCCTATTGTTATTTACAGGATTTGTTCACTTTCCCATCAGCACGCAAGCGCGGTGTTGGGGAGGCTTTGATCGAAGCAGTGGCCGATGCTGCACGCGCAAAAAATGCTGCCCGGGTCTATTGGCTCACGCATGAAACCAATGCACCGGGTCGTAGCCTTTATGACCGCGTCGCGCGTCATGCTGGCTTTATCCATTACATCAAGGATTTGTAGTCAGAGGCTTTGGATTTTGCGGCCAACCTTATTGGCATACATGGCCTCATCGGCCCGCGACAAAGCCCGTTCACCCGTATCGTCCGCATCAAACGTATAGGAGCCATAAGCGGCACCTACCTGCAGGCGATGTCCCTGATAAGTGATTTCAGTTCGAGAAATGGCTTCAGCTAGTTGCGTGCCTTTACGCCGAGCATCTTCAGGACCGGCTTTTGCAAGAATAACAGCAAATTCGTCCCCGCCAACGCGTCCAACTAAGTCACTCTCGCGAATATTGGCGGCCAAAGTCTCGCCGACAGCTACAAGGATTGCGTCGCCAGCTGGGTGGCCAAACCGGTCGTTAATCTGCTTGAAACCGTCTAAATCGAAGTAGACGAGGCTTGCCTGCACTTCATAACGTTGGGCAAAGCTAATCACCCGGTTCAATTCACGTTCAAAGGCGCGGCGGTTGAAAACAGGTACCAGAGTGTCCCGATCTGCCAATTCTTCCGCACGGCGCAACCGATCCACCAAGCGCGCTCGATCTGATTTCAGGCTTGCTACCTGATCGGCCAAATGCTTTAGCGCCCGGCGGACGGTCGGGGTCAATTCTTGGGGCGGAATACCCAAAACTGCAGGCGCATCGAGGTTGTGAGCTGGAGAAGCCTCAGCGCCATGGGGGGAAGGGCTAGGTTCGGCTACAGGGCTTCGCTTGGCAGCAGCAGCAGCTTGAGTTGCCCGCTCCAGCGCCGATTTCGGCTGCAAGGAAGGCGTGGTCGCTTTCGGCTTTCCATCAGAATGATGCTGTGCAAACGACACCGCCCAAAGCTCCTATCTTGACCGCCTCACACGGTCGCTAATCTAAGTCCAATTACCAGATATACGCGCATCCTGTAAGGGCGCAAAATCTAAAAATTGAGCTTCTAGGCTGTGCGCGCGAATGGTTAACAAGGTGTTTATACGCACGCAATTCCGATCAGGTCTTCCCTTCCGGCCCCTTTGCGACTAGAAGCCCCGCTTTCTTGGGTGGTGACGGGCGCGCACGCTTCAGTAGGCTGCTTCCGTCCCAATTGTTGGAAAGCACAATCGATGGCCTCAAATCCAAAAATTGGCCCACAAATCGGCCCTCAAATAGGATTGATTATGGGCTCCCGCTCGGACTGGGAAACCATGATTGAGGCGGCCAAGATTCTTGACCATTTAGACGTGCCTTATGAGGCCAAAGTAGTCTCTGCGCACCGCACGCCCGACAAAATGAGCCTCTATGCCAAAGAGGCCAAAGGTCGCGGCCTGAAGGTGATTATTGCCGGTGCCGGCGGGGCTGCCCATTTGCCCGGTATGGTCGCCGCAATGACGACTTTACCCGTGCTCGGGGTGCCTGTGCGCTCGGCCGCTTTGTCTGGCCAAGATAGCTTGTTGTCGATTGTGCAAATGCCAAAGGGCATTCCGGTCGGCACGCTCGCCATCGGCCCGGCTGGAGCGGCAAATGCTGCTTTGTTGGCGGCTTCTATCCTTGCCCTAGGCGATGATGCTCTCTCCGAGCGCTTAATTGCGTGGCGCGAAGCCCAAACCGACGCGGTTGGGGATGATCCGCGCGAATGACTACAACATTTGATCGCCTTGCCGCCGGTTCGACCATTGGCATTTTAGGTGGCGGACAATTAGGCCGCATGTTGGCCGTGGCCGCAGCGGAGCTGGGCTTTGATTGTGTCGTTTATGAGCCAGAGGCTGATTGCCCTGCTGGTCGCGTGGCTGCGAAATGTTTTACCGCTGCTTGGGATGATCAAGAGGCACTGGCCGCTTTTGCCGATTGCGTGGATGTCGTCACCTTTGAGTTTGAAAATGTGCCGGCCCCGTCATTAGCTTTTCTGGCAGAGCGCACCTCGATCCGACCGGGGCTGAAGTCGCTGCAATTGACCCAAGACCGTCTTGACGAAAAACAATTCATCCAAGGCTTGGGCCTTGAGACTGCGCCCTATGCAACGTGCGACACGCTTGAGGCTCTTGAGCGTGCGGTTGGCACCATTGGCGTGCCCGCTATTTTGAAGACCCGCACCTTGGGCTATGATGGAAAAGGTCAATTCCGCTTAAGCCAGATCAGCGACACCGCGGAGGCTTGGGCCGCTCTGGGTGGTAAGCCGGCCATTTTGGAAGGCTTTGTGTCGTTTGAGCGCGAAGTTTCGGTTATTCTGGCGCGTGCTGTCGATGGCAGTTTTGCCGCCTTTGACGTGACAGAAAATGTCCACCAAGGCGGCATCTTGCGGACCTCGACGGTTCCTGCGCAAATCTCTGAAGCCTTGGGCACAAAGGCGGTCGAGGCGGCATCCCAGATTGCGGCAGCCTTAGATCATATTGGTGTGTTGGCGGTGGAGTTCTTTGTCGTGGGTGCAGACCAATTGGTGGTCAATGAGATCGCCCCTCGCGTGCATAATTCCGGCCATTGGACGCAAGACGGTTGTGCGGCAGATCAGTTTCAACAGCATATTCGCGCCGTCGTGCACTGGCCCCTAGCGTCCACCAAACGCCATGCGCCACAAGTGGTGATGAACAATCTGATCGGAACCGATGTGGAGGCTTGGGCGGATCTGGCCGGCCAGCCTGACACCTTCATCCATCTTTACGGCAAGCGGGCTGTGCGCGATGGCCGCAAAATGGGTCATGTGATCAAGATTTAAGGCTTGGGTTGAGCGCCATAGCGTAGGCGGGTCAAAATGCCCAACGGATCGGGGATCTTATCGACCAGTTGATTGACTTGAGCTTTCACCTTCTCAAACTGCATCACGCGACCAATTTGCTTGTCTAAAAATGCCCAAGTGGCGGCACTTTCTTCGCTCTCATCCTGCAGCCAATAGGCCAAGGTCGCTAGATGGACGCCCGAAAGAATGGTGCGCTTGGAATAATAGTTGAAGTCTGTCGAGGGATCGCCCATCGCGACCCAAGCCCGGTCTGCAGCGCGCCAGCCAATTCGCACAGCATCGGGGGCATTATTGGGCACGGCCAGATAGATGGCGGCGCGGCGCAGGCTTTCCTTATGGGTGGACAAAGCTTCCAATCGCACCCGCACAGCCAAAGTCGCCTTCTCGCGGATTTTCGTCCCAGGCGCACAATCTTCAATTGCGCGTTCCATCGCGCGCTCTGCCCGGTCAAACCACGCATCAATCAGGTCCACCGCGCCGCGCGGGGCCGCCAGCAAGGCTTCGCCTTCGCTGAGATTAGCCGCCTCGCGCGCCCGCTCCAATGCATTGGGCAACCAGCCCGAGAAGCCCGCTTCATCCAAGGCAGCATCGAGATAGCGATCGCGCAGAGCTTGGATCGGGTCATGGCGGGAAACTGGGTTTGTGAGGTCGGCGGAAACGGTCATAAGGCTTAAGATAGGTCAAGCACGGCCCATGGTCCATCGCTGTTTTCGCAACTGACATGATCTGACATCATGAGGTGGACAATCGGGACTGATTTCTGTATGTCCCCCGCTCTACTTTCACTTGGCCAGTTTTCTGGTCGTTCGTCCAATTTATAGGGGGCTCCCCTGGTTCAGATCCTTGTGCGCGATAACAACGTCGATCAGGCGTTGAAAGCACTGAAAAAGAAGATGCAGCGCGAAGGCACCTTCCGCGAAATGAAGCGTCGTAATCATTTTGAAAAACCTTCTGAGAAGCGTGCTCGTGAAGATGCCGAAGCCGTGCGCCGCATGCGCAAGCTGCAGCGCAAGCGTGCGCAGCGCGAAGGCTTGGTTCTGAAGCGCTAAGCCGTTTGGCTTGAGTATTCATAAGCCGCCGCTGGGGTCTCCTAGCGGCGGCTTTTGTGTTTGTTAGGGGTGGGAGAGACATTTGCACGATCAACCTAGCGCAGGCCGATTTGATGGCCGCACCCATTTCTTGCCCGTACGGATTTATTACGAAGATACCGATATGTCGGGCATCGTCTATCACGCCAATTATATGCGCTATTTTGAGCGCGGACGGTCAGACTTTCTAAGACTTGCAGGCATCCACCATACCCAATTGCTCGAACGCGACCCGCCTTTGGCGTTCGCCATCACGGGCATGGACATCAAGTTCAAAAAAGCTGCCCGCATTGATGACTGTCTGATCGTGCAAACCCATTATGATGCGATCAAGGGCGTGCGCCTTATCATTCAGCAGAGCATTTTCCGCGGCGAGGAGGTGATCGCCACTGCCGCGGTTGAGGCCGTCACGATTGACCTTCAAGGTCGGCCGAAGCGGCCCTTCAAGGAACTTGAAGCCCAATTAGCGCCTTATCTTTTGCCCCTTTAGACTGGCTTGCGCTTGCGCCGCAGGCGCAGGGCATTTTTGACGCGGTTCCAAACCTTATAGCGTTCCATCACGGGCAAGGGATCCAGGTTTTCGAGGAATTGTTCGGCGCAAGCCCGCCAAGAAAATCCTTCGGCAAACTTCCGCACTTGGTTGCGGTCTAAGCTCAAGCAGGCCTCAATGTTTGCGGTTAGATCATCGCCAATCACACCAGCCCTAGAGCCTGGAATGATGTCTTTCGGACCAGGTGCCACAAAGGCTGCCACGGGTGTGCCTGTGGCCATGGCCTCGAGAATGACCAGTCCAAATGTGTCGGTATGGCTTGGGAAAACAAACACATCGGCATTGGCATAACAGGCAGCGAGCTCTTCGCCGAATTTAGCGCCCAAGAATTTGGCTTCTGGAAAGCGCGTCTCAAGGTCAACGCGAGCCGGGCCATCGCCGACCACCACTTTGGTGCCGTTGAGATTGCACGCCAAAAAGGCTTCCACATTCTTCTCAACCGCGACCCGCCCGACATAAAGGAAGATCGGGCCTTCAATGCCGGCCAGCGGCCCACGGTCTGCCACCCGCAGTTGTGGATTGAATTGTTCGGTGTCGACACCGCGTGTCCAGAGCGCCAGATTTTTGAACCCGCGCGAGACCAACAGATCATGCATCGTGGGCGTCGCCACCATCACGCGGCCCGCCATATGGTGAAACCAGCGCACAAAGGCATAGCCCCAGCCGACCGGGATCGGGAAACGGGCAGAGACATATTCGGGATATTGTGTATGATAGGATGTGGAAAAGGGAAAGCGGTGCTGAATACAAATGCGCCGCGCCGTCAGACCCAAGGTGCCCTCGGTGGCAATATGCACAGCCTCGGGTTCAAACTCTTCAAACCGCTCCTCAATATCATCCTTTGCAAACAGCGCCAGCTTGATCTCGGGGTAGGTCGGCAGCGGAATGGTTTTATAGCCGTCATTGGGTGTGACCATCATGACTTCATGGCCCATCTCTCGTAATTCTTGCACGGTGCGCGAAAGCGTCCGTACCACTCCATTGACTTGTGGTTCCCACGCGTCTGTTACCAGCATGATGCGCATGTATAGGCCCTTGTTTTTTCCGTGTTGTCCTTACAGTGTGCCGCCACAAAAGGCCAATAAGGCCTGCACCATCTGTACTGGAAAAGAGACCGTCATGCTGACCCAAACAGACATAGAAGCCATGGATGCCACGAAATATGGCGATGAAATTGCCCTGGTGCAGGCGCTGATCGACGAAAGCCCCTTGCGCGGAGCGGTACGCTCGCAAGCCCTGATGGACGCCCAAGCAATCGTGCGCAAAGCGCGCGAGCGGGCAAAGCCCGTCGGCATGCTGGAGACCTTCTTGGAAGAATTCGGCCTAACCACGCCAGAAGGTCTCGCCCTCATGTGTCTGGCTGAGGCCTTGTTGCGGGTGCCCGATCAGGAGACGGCTGATCGTTTGATTGCAGAAAAAATCACCAGTGGTGACTGGGGTGGGCGGGCTGGCAAGTCCGACAGCAGCTTGGTCAATGCGTCGGTCTGGGGGCTGATGTTGACCGGAAAAGTCGTTGATGTTGGTGCAGAAGCGCGCAAAGACTTAGGCGCTTTCATGCACCGTTTGACTCGCAAAGCGGGTGAGCCTGTTATTCGCGCCGCCGTTGGCCAAGCCATGCGCATTATGGGCGAACAATTCGTGTTGGGCCGCACGATTGAAGCGGCGATCAAGCGCGGCCAAAGTGCCATTCGTAAGCAGCACGCCAGCCACTTCTCCTTTGATATGCTGGGCGAAGGCGCGCGCACGCAAGAAGACGCCGCCCGCTATGCCAAGGCCTATGCAGACGCGATTGAGGCGGTGGGCAAAACCTCTGGCGGATTGGGGCCTGAAAAAGCCTCAGGCATCTCCGTTAAACTCAGCGCGCTCTCCCCCCGCTATGACGTCCGCCAGCGCCACCAAGTGCATGAGACACTCTATCCGGAGGTCCTCAAACTCGCCTTGATCGCCAAGCGTTATGATATTGGCTTCTGCCTCGATGCCGAAGAAGCAGACCGGCTGGTCATCTCATTAGAAATCCTCAACCGTCTCGCCCATGCGCCAGAGCTGGCTGGCTGGAATGGCCTCGGTCTCGCCGTTCAGGCCTATCAAAAGCGCGCGCCTAAAACGGTTGAGACGGTGATCGCCATTGCCCGCTCGTCTGGGCGGCGGATCATGACGCGTCTGGTCAAGGGCGCTTATTGGGACGCTGAGATTAAGCGGGCGCAAGTGGCGGGTCGCCCAGATTTTCCGGTCTTCACCACCAAGCCCGCGACGGACGTGTCTTACATTTCCTGCGCTGACCTAATGTTGCGCGCGCCAGATGCTATCTACAGCCAATTTGCCACCCATAATGCCCATACCTTGGCCGCCATCCGCCGTCTGGCGCAAGCGGCAGGGCAAGAGGCTTATGAGTTTCAGCGCCTGCATGGCATGGGCGAGACGTTGTATGCCACCGCACGCGATTTATTTGGCGACCTGAATGTGCGCGTCTATGCCCCCGTCGGGGCACATGAAGACTTGCTTCCCTATCTCGTCCGCCGCTTGCTCGAGAACGGGGCCAATACCAGCTTTGTGCATGCCTTCTTGGATGAGGATGTGCCGGTGGAGCGTGTCGCGGGTGATCCGTTGACGGCCTTGGAAGCCGGTACAAGGCGGCATTTGAAAGTGCCCGCGCCGCCTGCGCTTTATGGCGATGCGCGCGCCAATTCCAAAGGCCTCGATCTGACGCTCGCCCCCGATGTCTTAGCCTTGGAGCAAGCTATCGCAGCCCAAGCTCAAAAGAGTGAAGGCCAAGGCCCGGTCGCGATAATTTCGCCGCAAAATCACAAGATCATTGTCGGCCATATCGAGGAGACAAGCCTTGAAGCGCTCGATGCTGCCTGTGACAAGGCGCACAAGGCTCAACCTGCTTGGGACCGTTTGGGCGGCTATGCCAGAAGCCTGATCTTAGCCCGCGCTGCCGATCTGATGGAGGCTGACCGCGTCCGCCTGATGGCTCTGTGCTCGGCTGAGGCCGGCAAGACCCTGCAGGATTGTATCGATGAAGTCCGCGAAGCCATCGACTTCTTGCGCTATTATGCAGCCCAAGCAGCCCAAGAGTTTCAAACGCCGCTGGAGCTGCCCAGCCCGGCGGGCGAGACCAATGTGCTCTCCCTGCATGGGCGCGGCGTGTTTGGCTGCATCAGCCCGTGGAACTTTCCGCTTGCGATTTTCATCGGCCAAGTCGCTGCCGCTTTGGCGGCCGGAAATGCGGTGGTGGCAAAGCCCGCTGAACAGACCCCACTGATTGCCATGGCCGCCTGCGAGATCCTCTATCAAGCAGGTGTGCCGAAGGATGTGCTACACGTCGTTCTGGGCGATGGCCGCACAGGTGCGCATCTGGTTAGCAACCCCAAGATCGCAGGCATCGCCTTCACTGGCTCCACCAGCGTCGCGCGCCTAATCTCCCGCACCTTGGCGCATAAGGACGGGCCGATTGTGCCGCTGATCGCCGAGACGGGCGGCCTCAATGCTATGTTTGTCGACACCACAGCTTTGAAAGAACAAGTGGTGGATGATGTGATCATCTCAGCCTTTGGCTCTGCCGGTCAGCGCTGTTCGGCCCTGCGCCTGTTGTTCCTGCCGTATGAAACGGCTGATGCGGTCTTGGATTGCTTGATGGGCGCCATGGATGAATTGGTGCTGGGCGATCCTGCGCTTCTCTCTACCGATATCGGCCCCGTGATTGATGGCGACGCGCGGGCAGTTTTAGAGGCGCATGAGGCCCGTATGGCGCAAGAGGCCAAGATTTTGAAGAAGATAGATGTGGGCCCGCTGGCAGAGCAGGGGCATTTCTATGGCCCGTGCTTGGTCGAGATCGATAGCCTCGACGTCTTGGAGACCGAGGTCTTCGGCCCAATCCTGCATGTGATCCGTTATCACCCTGAAGCGATTGAAAGCGTTGGAGCGGCCTTGGCGCACAAGGGCTATGGCCTCACGCTTGGCTGCCACACAAGGCTCGACAGCTTTGTCGATGAAGTGGAAGCGGCTGTTCCCGCTGGCAATTATTACGTCAATCGCACCATGACGGGCGCGGTAGTCGGCGTGCAACCTTTTGGCGGCGAAGGCCTTTCGGGAACTGGCCCAAAGGCAGGCGGGCCCCATTATCTGCACCGCTTCGCCACCGAGCGGACCAAAACCATCAACCGCGCCGCCCAAGGCGGCGACCCGCGCTTGTTTAACTTATAGGGGGTGGGCTCAACCACCCCTTCAAGTCCCTTCGGGACACATCGGCGCATGCGCCGATACCCCATGAAATTGGGAAGCTCTGGCGAAGCCGGTGAAGGGGTGTCTCCACTTGGAACGCCTTGTCAGAACCTGCGTGGCTTGGTGCAAAGCGATCGAAATCGTCCCCCTATTTCCCGCTCGACATATCCTTGCGAAGCTGACGCAGAATGAACCATACGCCTAGCACGACAAAAGGGGCGGAAATCCCCGTGGCCGCCTTGGCATTAAAATGAATGATGGTTTCAGAAAGGCCTTCCATTGCGAAATGGATCAGTCCCAAGGAATAGTATGAGATGGCAGCAACCGACAGGCCTTCAACGGTTTGTTGCAAGCGCAATTGCTCCTGGCTACGTCGATCCATGGAGGCCAAAAGGCCGTGTTGAGCATTTGTGTGGTGCGGGCAATGCGTTCGATCACATCACGTTGTCGGTCGCCGACGGCGACACAGGTTCGCATGGCAGGCGCTAGTCGCCTTTCCATGAAGTCAGAGATCGTCGGGCGACCTTCAATCGCCAGCTCACGCAATTGCCCGATGCGCTCTTGCACCAGTCCTTCATAGGCACGCGCTGCAGCAAAGCGATAGGTCGTGGCCCCAACCATGGCTTCGGCCTCCCCGGCCAATGCCGCGAGGCGTGACAAGAGATTACGGTCTGCCTCGACGCCACCTTCGTCGGCAACTTGAATGGCCGAAGCCGCAGCTTCAGCTTCAAAGCGCGCTAGAGTGACAGAGGTGGAGTTTGCCAGTGGGAACGCCAATAATGCCAGCAAACGATAGGTCTCAATCTCAAACAACTGCTGTAGCACTCGCCCTGCGGTCACAGGATTTGGGTCAGACTGCACCATGACAAAGCGCGTGAAGGAATCAGGACCCGGGCGAAAGTCACTGAAGACATCAATCGAACCGTTTGCGGGTCGGGTGCCACTGTCGACAGCACGACATGGGCCGCGCCCAGAACCTCACCAGGCAGGTCGGCCAGCCAGTCTTGAGGCAGAAGGTCTAAAGCTGTTGTCTCAAACATAAAGTCAGGGGTTGTGGGGCTGTCGCGAAATACAGTCCAGGTTGAGATTTCGGTATGTCGTTCCCACCTCAGCCGCCAGGTTCCCCCGTCCACCACGCACCAACGTGCATCGGGTCCGGGCTCAGACATACCAATTTTCCGACAAAGGGCCGCCATATGGGCGCGGTCGGCACCTACACCGCCCTCGCCCGACATGGTGGCAATACGAGAGGCCAAATGAGGGGCCTGCACAGGGGTCGAGGGCCGGGCGTGGGCTTCGGCGAGAAGAAGGTCCCGTTGCGGGTGAAACTTCCATTGTAAACCTTGCCGTCTCATGCTGTTCTTTCTCCCAAGACCCGCCTGAACTTTAGTGCCTGCCATCGGTAACAGGCTTGTCATGTCGTAGCTCTGGCGTGCTTGTCTTTGGCAGTATAGCGACAAGCCGGTGTTTTAGGTGGTCACGGGATGATAGTAGTGGAACAATCGAGAATTGCGGTGATGCGAATTGCTGGTGACCACACTGTGGACATGGTCGAACCACTTATCAATCATGTCCCAAAGGGCTGCCTTGATTTTCCCTTGAGTTGCTCGGACCTCGCCTGATGTACCGGAAGCCAAAATGGAATCATGAGGGACTAAACTGGCCCAACCGCCAATGCAGCCGCTTCATACAGGTCTGCGATCAGAAATGGCATTTGCAGACGATCGGCCAAGGACCTCCGCTCTTGATGTTGCACGGCACGGGGTCGTCTTGTCATTCGTGGGCTGGCCTGGCGCCCTTACTGGCGGCGCATTATACCTTGATTATGCCAGACCTACCCGGCCATGGCTTTACGCAAACACCACCTGAAACTGGCCAGTCTCTCCCCGGTATGGCCCGATTGCTGCGAGACTTGTTATCGGCGTTGGACATTGAGCCCGAGATCGTCATTGGGCATTCGGCCGGGGCGGCGATCGCAGCCGAAATGACGTTAGCGGGCTATATTCATCCCCACGCAATTATTGCCATTAATGGTGCCTTTCAGCCCTTTAAAGGCCTTGCTGCCCTTCTTTTCCCCGTCGCTGCCCACGTCTTGGGCCTCAACCCGATTACCATTTATGCAGTCGCAGAAGGGGCCAAAGATAGCCGAAGGATTGAGAAGCTGATGCAGAGCACCGGTTCAGTCATTCCCGACGATATGCTGGCACGCTATCGGGATTTGTTTACCGCACCTGGCCATGTCGCAGGCTTGCTCGGCATGATGGCTAATTGGAACCTAGCCCCCTTAGTCAAGAATATGGCTAACTTAAAGACGCCGCTATACCTGCTTTCAGGTGCCAAGGATGCGGCCGTGACGCCGGCTAGCGCGCAAGCTCTATGCCAAACAGTGCCGGGAGCCCGCTTTATCAACATGCCGGAACTGGGCCACCTAGCGCATGAAGAAAATCCACACGCTGTTGCCGCTGCGGTACTAGCTGTTCTCGCGCCACCCGCGACCTAAATCTATCCTGCCTGAGGGCAAACGGGATTAAGCTATGGTTTGCCACATGGCCTGTGGTGTTCTGTTTGCGGTAGGGTCTGTGCAGGCCCTTGAGTTTCCTCTTTTTCTGGAGGGTCTAGGTCTTGCGTCTACTCAAATTGCGGGTTTAATTGTCCAATGAACTTTACAACAAGACCTTCTGATTTCGCTTCAGCCCGTGCCGATACCCGTCCACACGCCGTGGTTATTGGCGCTGGCTTTGGGGGGCTGGCAGCTGCCATTCGCTTGGGCGCAAAAGGCTATCGCGTCAGCCTTTATGAAAAGCTCGATGGCCCAGGAGGTCGGGGCTATGTCTACCGCCAAGACGGCTTCACTTTCGATGCTGGCCCGACCATCATAACCGCACCCTTCATCTTTGAAGAATTGTGGAGCCTCTGCGGCAAGACCCTGTCGGACCACGTGCAATTGCGCAGCATCGATCCGTTTTACAAGATCCGCTTTGACGATGGGACCGTGTTTGAGGCCACAGCCGATCTTGATGCGATGCGCAAGCAGATTGCCCGCTTTGAGCCGGACGATCTTGCGGGCTTTGATCGTTATATGGTGGCGAGTGAAGCGATTTATGATGAAGCCTTTACCAAACTGGTCGATCAGCCGTTTCATGAGCTCTCGACCCTGTTCAAATCCGCCCCCGATTTGATCCGGCTCGGCGGATTTAGAACTGTTTATGGCAAGGTCTCGGAATTCTTTAAAAATGAAAAGCTGCGGGTGGCGTTCAGCTTCCATCCGCTGCTAATCGGCGGCAATCCATTTGCCACAACCTCTTACTATTGCCTGATCGCCCATCTAGAGCGCACCTATGGCGTTCATTATGCCCTTGGCGGCACGGGGGCTCTGGTGAAGGGCATGGTCGATCTGATTGAAGGTCACGGCAACCAGCTGATTTACAATTCGGAAGTCGACGAAATTCTGACTGAGAATGGGCAGACAGCAGGGATCCGCTTGGCAACGGGGGAAATCGTTCACGCGGATCTTGTGGTTTCCAACGCGGATTTGGGCTGGACCTATTCTAAGCTCCTTCGAAATCAGCCGCGCAAGGTTTGGTCTGATAAGAAGATCGCGCGCGCCGATTATTCGATGAGCTTGTTTGTCTGGTATTTCGGGACCAATCGGAAGTTTGACGATTGTTATCAGCACACCATGGTGTTGGGGCCGCGCTATCAGGAGCTGTTGACGGATATCTTCACCAAAAAGAAGCTGGCCGAAGATTTCAGCCTCTATCTCCATCGCCCAACGGCAAATGATCCAAGTCTTGCCCCAGAAGGCTGTGATGCGTTTTATGTCTTGGCCCCGGTTCCTCATTTGGGCAGCGGCGTTGACTGGGCAAGTATGGCAGAGCCCTACCGCAAAAAGATCGAACAACGTTTGGCAGAGACAATATTACCGGGCCTGTCGGATGCGATCATCTCGTCGCATATGCTGACGCCGCAAGATTTTCAGGATCGCCTGTTATCAACCAATGGCGCCGCTTTTGGCATGGAACCTAAATTGTTTCAAAGCGCTTGGTTCAGGCCGCATAACATCAGCTCAGACGTGCCGGGGCTCTATTTTGTTGGGGCTGGTACACATCCAGGCGCTGGGCTGCCCGGGGTGGTCTCGTCGGCCAAAGTGATTGATCGCCTGATCCCGCCAGCTGCTGCTTGGGCTTCGAAAGTCAAAACAGTTTAATCGGCCAGAAAATCCGCTTGGAGGCGGGCGGCGGCAAGCCGCCCGGAAAGAGCGGCCATAGGGATGCCTGGACCTGGATGAGCAGAGCCTCCGGCGAGGTAGAGGCCTTTCACGCCGCTGCGGGCACCTGGTCGTTGAAAGCTGGCCATAGGTCCGTGATTGGCGCGGCCGTAAAGCGCACCCCCACTTGCTGGAAACAGGGCATTAAAACCCTGTGGCGTGGTGACTTGTTTGTGGTCGACAGATAGGCGCAGGCCACAGCTGGCCATCATGTCCCACGCGCTTTCCTGGGCTTGCACTTCAGCCTCTGGGCCATAAGTTTGGCTGTCGCCATTGGCGGGCGCATTCATCAGGATCAGCAGGCGTTCTGGCCTATCGGGTGGGGTGCAGGCATCGTCGCGGTCTTGTGCGCAGATATAAATCGTCGGGGCTTGCGGCGGCCGCTGTCGGGCGAAAACATCTTGAAACTCAGCTTTATAATCGTCGGAAAACAAGACTGTATGATGGGCTAGATCCAGACCGCTGGTTGTGGCGGTGGCGCACCAAGTGATGGCAGACTGGGATCGTTGGGGCAGGGCGACGGGCTTTGCTGCCGGCACGGCACCTGGACCTAAGAGACCTCGGCCAAGGGCAGAGATGTCGCCATTGAACACAATGGCTTCGGCTTGCATTGCCGGACCGTTCTTCAGTGCAATTCCGCTGACGCGCCCGTTGCGAGTTTCAATCCGTTCCACATCGGCTTCAAAATGGAAGGTCACCCCTTGGCTTATGGCTAAAGATTTTAGGGCAGCCGCAACCTTGGCCATGCCGCCATCAACCCGCCACACACCCTCTTGCTCCACATGGCTGACCAACATCAAAGTCGCCGGAGCGGCAAAGGGAGATGAGCCGCAATAGGTGGCATAACGGCCAAACAATTGCTTAAGGCGGGGATCGCGGAAATAGGCCCCAAGTGCCCCCCAAAGGGTCTGATGCGGCGCTGTCTCCCACATCGCACCCAATTTGTTGAAGCCAACGCGGCCAACCAATTCAATAGGGTTCGGCCGTTGGCTTGCGATAAAGGGGCCACGCAAAGTCTCATAGATTGAGGCGCTGCGCTTACAGAAGGCCAGATAGCCTGCCGCATCCTCCGGCCCTGAGAAATCACGAATGGCTTCCGCAGAGGCGTCACGGTCGGCAAATAGATCCAGATTTCCGCCTTGGCACCACGCGTGACGGGCCAGAATTGTCGCGGGCAACAAGGTTAGGTGATCGTCGAGGGCGCGGCCCGCATCTTCAAACAGGCCGTCAAATACCCATTTCATCGTAAAGACAGTCGGCCCGCCGTCGATGGCTGTTTCCCCGACCGGTACTTGGCGCATCTTGCCGCCAACCGTGGCAGCCCGCTCGACCACCTCAACCTGATGGCCCAGACGGGCAAGGTCGATCGCGGCGGCAAGACCGCCCATCCCAGCGCCAATGACGATGACCTTCTTGGACTTCACGAAGCCACGCCTGTGGTCTGTGGCGTGCGGGGGCGCAGGCTCAATCGGATTTGCCGATGGTGGTAGAGGATTATGGCCAGCCCAGTCACCAAAGGAATGGCCCATAGGCCCGGGTGCAAAGCGATAGAGGGCATCACGCGTACCGCGCCAAAAGCTGCAAACGCTGTATAGACCGAAATGCCCGCCCCGACGATGGCTTTAACATGCTCCATCAAATAGATTTTCGGACCGGGTGAGGGGTTCAGCATAAAGAATAAATTGGTGCCCGCTGTCGCAAAGCCAATGATGGACATGCCCACCATTAGATATTGCCCAATCAAAACACCCTCAATGGCGCAGGCAAAGGCTGCCACGACCAGAATGGGTTGGAGCGCGAGGTTAAGGCCGCGACGGTTGGCAGCATGATTGGCCTTATTCTTGATCGTCTGAAGACCATACCAAGCGAGATTAATGGTCAATACCGCCAAGTAAAACATCATCACACCAAAAATTCCCCGAACAAAAACGGGGTCCTTCAGGTGCGGGTGGGTCCCCAAGGGGTCGATTAAAGTGCAAATGCTCAATAGCAGGGCCACAGAGCCTGCGGCCAAAATCGACCTTGCAAAAACTTTACCCCACAGTCGGTGATTGCGGTTACCCTTCTTGCCCAGAACCGGGATCCAAAAACTGATCAGTCCAACCGTTCCAAACACAATATGGATGGCAACCAACGTGTGAAACAAGGTAAGCATCACTGTCTATCCAGTCGAAAGCGTCTAGTGGGCTGGACATAGTGACGCGTCAAGCGTTAGGCTTCAAGGGGTTGGGCGCGGCTTTCTGCGGAGCGATCAAAATGAGTGGGCTGAGGTAGAAAGGTGGCGGTGGACGAACTTGACACGCAAGGCGCGGTCTATACCCCTCCTCGGCCGGTGCCTATGGGGCCATTGGCCAGCTTGATCCGGGTGATCCGACAAGGCGATGGTGATCTATTGAGCCTGATGCCAGCTGACGCTTACTTACTGTCGATGGGACCACTGGGCTATTCGCGTCGCTCCATCCAGATTGTGAATGACCCGGCTTTGACCAAGCCCATTCTGGCCGACGCCGAGGATATTTTTCCCAAGAATGATTTGATGGTTGGCGCACTCACCCCCTTGGTGGGCGACAGCATGTTTGTGTCCAGTGGGTCGTTGTGGCGTCAACAAAGGCGGATGATTGATCCAGCTTTTTCCCACATCCGACTGGCTAAAGCCTTTCCGTCTATGGTCGGCGCATTGGATGATTTTGAGGCGCGTCTGCAGGCCGCAGCCACATCTGGGCAGGAGATGTCACTCGACCTCGCTATGGGTCAACTGACCGCCGATATCATTTGCCGCACTGTCTTTTCAGCTTCCCTCGCCAATGACACAGCACGAGATGTGTTTGAGTCCTTCGCCTTTTTCGAACGCAGTGTCGCCCATGTTGAATTGGTACGCCTCATCTTTGGCAAGCCCTTTGATGACATCCCCCAGCGCGCCGATGTTTTGGAGGCTTGTGCCCGGATCCGGGGGCATATCGGTCGCCTACTCGACACCCATCTAGAGGCAGGGGCGGCATTTGATGATATCGCCGCAGCCGTGATTGCTGCCCGCGATCTGGAGACCGATACCCGCTTCACCCGCGAGGAGCTAATCGATCAATTAGGGGTGTTCTTCTTGGCCGGGCATGAAACGACGGCCAGCGCTTTGACTTGGGCTTTCTTCATTGCTGCCATGCAGCCCACTGTCGCCGATAAGGTTCAGGCTGAAGCCATGGCAGTTGCCGGCTCTGGTCCGATTGAGTTCGATCATGTCAAGCGGCTGACCTATGCCCGCAACGTGTTCAAAGAGGCGTTGCGGCTCTATCCACCCATCACCTTTATTCCCCGCGTCGCAGCCCGCGCAACCACGATTGGGTCCAAGAAGATCAAGCGGGGGACCATGGTGATGATTGCGCCGTGGGCCGTTCATCGCCATCAGGCCTTATGGCCAAATCCTGATGTGTTCGATCCAGACCGCTTCTTGCCAGAGCGAGAGCATGAAATTGTCGCGGGCTCTTACATCCCATTTGGAGCTGGCCCGCGTGTTTGTGTGGGCGCAGCCTTTGCCACTACCGAGGCGACATTGATCCTTGCGCGCATTTTGCGGACGTATCGGATTGAAGTGCTGCAGCCAGAACTAGTGCGCCCTGTTGCCCGGCTAACGACCCGCCCGGCACATGAAGTCATGATTAAAGTCTCGGTGCGGGCATGAGTAAAACGGTCTTGCTGACCATTGGCCGCTTGCCCAAAGCCTTGGACTTTGCGCGATCCTTTAAGGCCGCCGGCTGGCGGGTTTTGGTGGTGGAGCCCTTTAAGTCGCACTTAACTGGGGCGTCGAATTGCGTCGATGAGTGCTTTCAGGTGCCGCCGCCATCGAAAGGTAAAGAAGCCTATCTGACGGCACTTCTGCGCGTGATCGAGGACGAAGCAGTTGATCTGGTTTTGCCCTTGTCTGAGGAGACCATGCATGTGGCCCATTTGGCGGGGCGACTACCCGCGCAAACCCGCCTCTATGCCCCGCCGGTCGACCACCTTTTGGGGCTTCACGATAAGGCCCGCTTTCCCGCTTGTGCACGCGAATATGGCTTGGATGTGCCTGAAACAGCCTTGATCGAAAGCCCTGAAGCACAAGGGATCGCTGAGGGCCATGATTTTGTCGTCAAGCCGATCTTCTCCTGCTCTGGCCGAGCGGTCAGCTTGCACGTGGCGCGCACATCCTTGATCGGCATTGCTGCTACCCTATCTGAGCCTGCGGTCGTGCAGGTCCAGCTCAAGGGCAAACAATATAGCACCTTTGCCATTGCTCAGGCTGGTGAGGTCTTGACCAATGTCATCTATCAAGGGGCGGTGATGACCGGCAGCGTCGCTGTTGCTTTTGAGCGCGTCGAACTTCCCGCGATCCAAGAATGGGTCGCAACCTTTGTACAACGTGAAAATCATACGGGCTTCATCTCGTTCGACTTCTTCGTTGATGGGTCTGGCAAAGCTTGGGCAATTGAATGCAATCCGCGGGTCACCAGCGGCGTCCATTTCATTGAGACCGAAGATTTGGCCCCAGCCATCCTAGAGCCGGGCTCCAAGCCAATCCGGTTCAAACAGACCAAATTGATGCAGCAATTCTACCCGACCCTGACAGAAGTGCAGGCGGCGATGTTTAAAGGACCGCACTTTTGGGAGCGCTTAAGAGTGCTGCGCACGGCCCAAGATGTTACTTGGGATGCCCGTGACCCCATGCCCTTTATCACCATGCCGATCACGGCCTTCTCGATCATTGCCATGTCGATCCGGCAACAACAAACTTTCGGCCAAGTCTCCACCCAGGACATTTCGTGGTTCGAGGGTGCGTGTTTGGAGCTTGGCTAATGGCGTGCTTGCCTAGATTTTCAGTCCATGATTAGCTGGAGGAAACAGGTCTTGAACCTTTATGTACAGATTGGACGGGCATGCTGAGTTTCGCGGCCGAAAGTTTAGATAGGATCGAGCCCGTGGCTGGGGCCCCTACCTATGCCACCCCGTCGGATCGAGCGGCCTGCCGTGATCTGATTAAAACGGGGTCACACTCCTTTTACTCCGCATCCTTGCTGTTGCCTGAAGCGCTACGTGAAGCAGCCTATGCGCTTTATGGCTTCTGCCGTTTGTCTGATGATGCTGTTGATGTGGAGAATGGCCAAGGTGACGCAATTGCGCGCCTGCGCGGGCGCCTCGATGGCGTTTATTCGGGCCGTCCCCAGACCGAAGCCGCCGACCGCTGCCTTGCCGATGTCGTGCGTGCCTATGGCATTCCTCGCGCAGTGTTTGATGCGTTGTTGGAGGGCTTTGAATGGGATGTCGCAGGGCGCACCTATGAAACCTTGGCTGATGTCGAAGAGTATGGAGAGCGGGTCGCAGGATCAGTCGGTGCGATGATGGCTGCCTTGATGGACGTGCGTGGTGCCGCCATGGTTGAGCGCGCCTGTGATCTTGGCGTCGCCATGCAATTGACTAATATTGCGCGCGACATCGGTGAAGATGCCCGACAAGGCAGGCTCTATATCCCGCGTGCTTGGCTGCGAGAAGCGGGAATTGATCCTGCCTCCTGGCTCGCCCAACCTGATTTTTCGCCAGCGATTGCAGTTCTGACGGAGCGCTTATTGGCGCGAGCGGAAGAGCTCTACCGCCGTGCGGACCAAGCCATCGCGCGCCTGCCCGCAACCGTTCGCCCTGCCATTTATGCTGCCCGCTTGCTGTATGCTGAGATTGGAAAAGTCATTCGTGCGCAGGGCTATGATTCAGTCTCCAAGCGCGCCAGCACTACAGCTGCGCGCAAGGCGTGGCTGGTTGGGGCAGCGATGCAGCGGGCGGCGCGTCGGGCACCCAAGGGAGAGTTGTCTATTGCCCGTGGCGTCGGCAGGCCTTTGGTGGCGGCGATTGTTCAGTCCCCACCGGGCTTTGGGCCTGCCAACAAGCGCAAGCAAAGTGTGACGGACGATCTCAATTGGGTCATGGATCTATTCTCGGACCTTGAAACGCGTGATCGAAAAGGGAGTCGTAGCCGATGACATTCAATCCTTTGCTCTTGGAAGTTTTTTTCGGGGTTGCGATTTTAGGTTTTGCCATTTGGCAGATCATCTCGCTATCGCCGAAAAGGATCGCAGCTGAGGAAGCTAAAAAGCAGGCCGAGGCGGAAAAAGCCGCTTTAGAAAAATCTTCTGGGCATACGGAAGGGTAACATGGCCCGCACGATTGGCATTCTAAGCCGATCAAGGTTCAAGGTTTCATGCATCATCAGCACGCGTTCGTCTTCAAGTCGGCTTTCCAAGGCAGAGCGGGCATAAAATGGCGTATCCTCCAGCGTCTTAATCACGCGAGCGGGCTCGGGCCCATCTGACCAAGCTTCGCGATCAATGCCCCAGAAAGTTCTGTCCAATCCTTGCTGTTTGGTTGGTGCCGTTTCCGAAACCGTTCCGTCATGGCTTACTTTTAGGAATGTCGCGCGCCTTGGCCCAGATCGATTGGTGACGTCATAGAACAGCCGCAAGTCATCCCCGCGGTGGGCCCGCCCCCAATGCCAATGCGCAAAAGCCCGCTCCAAAGGCTCTTGCCCGGCATTGGTGTCAAAATAGCCGTCGCCCGACCAAGACAGGCTTGGGCTGTCAAAGCTAAGTTCAACGCGGGCTTTGGGTGCGAGGGGGCGCCACGAATGCCGACCATTAAGGTCAAGATCAAAACTGGCTTGCGTCTCTACTTCAGGAATCAACCGTATACGACCTTTGAGGCGCGACGGAATAGGAACGCAAACTTCAAAAATATCCACCAGCAATTCGCTTCCGGTATACTGAAGAGAACTTGGGCCAACGGCAAAGTGGTGCGCGCTGCGATCTAATTGATCTGCCCGCCTTTCGGTCATGGCCCATCGGCCTCCTGCGCCGTCTAATCGGTAGAGGGCCACATTGATCGCACAATGGTCGAACGGGTTCTTCCAGCCAGACCAAGCATAATAAGGGGAAAACACACTTCCAATGAACGCAATCAAGGTTATCCCATACTTGCCATCATCACTTACCGCATCCAGATACCACCAAATATAACCACCATCGCTGCCCACAGGGGCAGTGAAATTAGGGCCTCTTAGGCTTTGATCAGGAGATAGCTGCACCATTGAGACGTCAGTTCCATGCAAAACCGTTAAAAAGTCAATTGACCTAGACGCTAACATGTGTCCAAATCGGATGACAAATTGAGGTTGGAGAGCGAATTATGTCGCATACAGCACGGATTGAGCGGGCTTTGGAAGCCGCTGTGGCCATGGGTCAGGCCGATGATGCAGCGCCTGGATTGGCAGCTGCCCTGCGCTATGCCGTTTTCCCGGGTGGCGCACGGGTGCGCCCGCAGCTTTGCTTAGCTGTCTCTGCCGCTTGTGGCGGCTCAAATCCTGATCTGGCCGATGCCGCTGCGGCCTCGATTGAGCTTCTCCATTGTGCGTCCCTGGTCCACGACGATTTACCCTGCTTTGATGATGCTGACCTTCGCCGCGGCAAACCAACCGTGCATGCGAAGTTTGGTGTGCCCTTGGCACTTCTGACTGGTGACGCCTTGATCGTGATGGCCTTTGAGGTCTTAGCGCGCGCTGGCGTGCAGGACCCCGCCAGACTGCCGGGCTTGATTTCTTGCATCGCGCGCGGTGTTGGTGCGCCTTATGGGATTGTGGCAGGCCAAGCTTGGGAATGTGAGACTTCAGCTCCTGTTGAAGCCTATCATCAGGCTAAGACCGGTGCCTTGTTTGTGGCGGCAACCACTGCCGGCGCATTGGCTGCGGGTGCCGACCCCACGCCGTGGCGGGCCTTGGGTGAAGGTTTAGGGGCCGCTTATCAGGTCGCCGATGATCTGTTGGACGCGCTGGGTGACTGCGAAGAATCTGGCAAAACAAGTGGCCGCGATCATGCACTGCAACGGCCAAGTGCTGTGACCTCGCTCGGTGTACATGGTGCCGTGGCCTTGTTGGAATCGCATTTGGATCGTGCGGCGCAGTCCATTCCAGATTGTGCCGGGGCCAAAGCCCTGCGCGAGACGGTTCGGGTTCAGGCCACACGCCTTGTGCCAAAGCAACTTGCCCGCAGCGCTGCCTAGACATCCATGATACCGCGCTCCTGGCTTGATGCTTGGACAGCATGGCGCAATCGCTTGGTCTCTAGTCCAAGCTTTCAGCGCTGGGCTGCTGGCTTTTTCCTGACCCGTCCGATCGCGCACCAAAGCGCCGATCGCCTATTTGGGCTGGTGGCAGGCTTTGTTTATTCTCAAGTTTTGCTCGCTTGCGTGCAATTACGCTTACCTGAAAAGCTCGCTGAAGGCCCAAAGACAGCCCAAGCTTTGGCAGAAGCGATGGATCTGCCACTCGACTCCGCTGCGCGGCTTTTGTCGGCGGCTCAATCCCTTGATTTGGTAGAGCTGGCGGGCCTGGATCGTTATGCGCTTGGCATGCAGGGGGCGGCACTTCTGGGCAATGCCGGCCTAGGCGATATGATCCGCCATCATGCCCTGTTTTATGCCGACCTTGCCGACCCTGTTGCCTTATTGAAGCAAGGCGGCGGGCAGGGGCAATTGGCCTCCTTCTGGCCGTATGCCGCCTATGATCGACCTGACCAGACCCAAGCGGATGCGATCTCGCCCTATTCGGCCTTGATGGGCGCGACCCAGCCCATGATTGCTAGCGACATTTTGGCTGCCTATCCATTGACCCAACATCAGGTCCTTATGGATGTCGGTGGGGGTGAGGGGGCTTTTGCTTTAGCCGCCGCGCATCACGCGCCGCATATGCAGGTGCGTGTCTTCGACTTGCCTGCTGTGGCTGACCGGGCACGCGCCGCATTTGATGCACGCCAATTGGGGGACCGGGCGCAGGCGATTGGCGGCAATTTCCTCGACGGCGTCTTGCCAAAGGGTGCTGATGTTATCTCTCTTGTCCGTATTCTGCACGATCATGATGATGCGACCGTAATGAAGCTCCTGCGCGCTGCCCATGCGGCGCTGCCGCCAAAAGGTGTCTTGATGATTGCGGAGCCGATGTCCGCTTCTCCAAGACGAGACCCCATGGCTGAGGCCTATTTTGGCTTCTATTTAATGGCAATGGGTCGGGGTCGAGCCCGCACGCCAGTCGAGATTAGTGCAATGGCACGCGCAGCTGGCTTTAGCCGCATCGTGAACAAACCAACTAGAACCCCGATGTTGGTCCGCGTTCTAATCGCTCATCCCTGACCTATTCTCAAAGAAAGTCGCGTTTTTTGGGCTTTTTTGCCTAAAAACTTTCCCTCAGTGATCGCTACGATTTTGCGTCAGTTTGAATTGACATATCTAATCGTCCAATTAGAGTGACACCTTGGAAGAGTGAATGTGGACACCGCATTCATGAGGGAAGAAGTGGTATGGAAACTTTGGCCGTTGTCTTGGAAGCGCCTGAGAAGCTCTCGCTGAAAATGCTTGAGCTTAAGGATGCTGGCCGTGACGACGTCATTGTGGATGTCGACTTCAGCGGGATCAGCACAGGTACTGAGCGCTTGTTGTGGAGCGGGCGGATGCCGCCATTCCCCGGCATGGGCTATCCCCTTGTGCCAGGCTATGAATCAGTTGGCCGCGTGGTGGACGCTGGTGGGGACGCAAGAGACCGCATCGGTCAAACCGTCTTTATTCCGGGCTCAACTGGTTTCATCGGCGCGCGCGGTCTGTTCGGTGGTGCTGCCCAGCGCCTAATTGCACCCAGCGCGCGGGTTATTCCGATACACTGGCCGCGACGGCCCGTCACGCGATTGCTGATGGGGCGCTGCCGCCCGAACTCATCATCGGCCATGGCGTCTTGGGTCGGCTATTGGCACGCATTGTTGTGGCCGAAGGCTATCCGGCACCTGTGGTCTGGGAAATCAATCCGGACCGTCACGGTGGGGCCTTAGGTTACGGCGTTTGTGATCCCTCCGACGATGATCGTCGCGACTACAAGGTTATCCTCGACGCCAGTGGTGCGCTCGACAGTTGGATCGGGCGTCTCGCCCGCGGCGGCGAGATTGTTTTGGCGGGCTTTTATGATCAGCCGATCAGCTTTGCCTTCCCCCCTGCTTTCATGCGCGAGGCACGTATTCGCATCGCCGCAGAATGGACCCCGGCCGACTTGGCCGCGACGTTAGAGCTTGTTTCAGATGGTCGTCTGTCGCTCGACGGACTCATCACCCATGAAGCTGAAGCCGAAGGTGCCGCCGGTGCCTACAGAACCGCATTTTCCGATGCGGCCTGTCTCAAGATGATTTTGGACTGGAGAGGTTGCGCATGACCGTTACGCTGTTGGATAGACGTGCTCTGGTAGAAGAGGCTTCTCAGGAGCCTGATCCCGTTCACACGGGCGAAGTTACCAAAGAGACCCAAGTTATCGCGATTTATGGCAAGGGCGGCAGCGGCAAGAGCTTTGCCCTCTCCAACCTCAGCTACGGATGCGACCCAAAGTCTGACACCACTTCGCTTTTGTTTGGCGGCAAATCCTGCCCCACCATCATCGAAACTTCGGCCAAAAAGAAGCTCGCTGGTGAAGAAGTAAAAATCGAAGATGTCTGTTTTGTACGTGATGGCGTGTTCGCCATGGAATTGGGCGGGCCGGAAGTCGGGCGTGGCTGCGGCGGCCGGGGCATTATTCATGGGTTTGAGCTGCTCGAAAAGCTCGGCTTCCATGATTGGGGCTTTGACTATGTTCTCCTAGACTTCTTGGGTGACGTGGTGTGTGGTGGCTTTGGCCTGCCGATCGCTCGCGACATGTGTCAGAAAGTGATCGTGGTCGGCTCAAACGATCTGCAATCGCTCTATGTTGCTAATAACGTCTGCTCGGCTGTGGAATATTTCCGAAAATTGGGTGGCAATGTCGGCGTGGCTGGCATGTTGATCAATAAGGATGATGGCACCGGTGAGGCGCACGCCTTCGCAAAAGCCGTCGGTATTCCCGTCCTTTCAGCTATTCCAGCCGATGAAGATATTCGCCGGAAATCGGCTAATTATCAGATCATTGGCACGCCGGGCGACACATGGGGCCCCTTGTTTGAAGAGCTGGCCCTAAATGTGGCCACGGCACTGCCAGTCCGTCCAACACCTCTAACCCAGGACGGCCTGTTGGGCTTGTTCTCGCCTGATCAGACTGGTGGCGACTTCGTTCTGCGCCCGGCTACCCAAGCCGATATGCGCGGTGGTGTGTTTGCTGAAAAGCCAACGCTGGAGGTGGTCTATGACACGGTGTAACCAGCAATGACCGACTACCACGCTTCCTTCCAACCGCCGCTGGATGATGTGCCTGCTTCCTCAGAACAAGCAGGGCAAGGATGTCATGCAGGGGCAGAAACCATGGCCGCGGCTGCTAAGGCAGCGGGTAAGTCTGAGATTTTGGACCTTTATGCGGTGGATTATCCAAAGGGTCCCCACGATCAGCCACAAAGCATGTGCCCGGCATTCGGGTCCTTGCGCGTCGGGCTTCGCATGCGCCGCACGGCGACTGTTCTGTCAGGCTCAGCTTGCTGCGTTTATGGCCTGACCTTCACCTCGCACTTTTATGGCGCACGCCGTAGCGTCGGGTACGTGCCGTTTAACTCCGAGACTTTGGTCACAGGTAAGCTGTTTGAGGACATTCGCGATGCGGTGTTCGAGCTTGCAGACCCTGCACTCTATGACACGATCGTTGTTACCAATTTGTGCGTGCCGACCGCTTCGGGCGTGCCGCTGCAATTGTTGCCAAAAGAGATCAATGGGGTGCGCATCATTGGCATTGATGTACCAGGATTTGGCATTCCAACCCATGCAGAAGCCAAGGATGTGCTTGCTGGGGCAATGTTGCGCTATGCGCGTACGGAGGCCGAAGCTGGCCCTGTCCAAGCGCCTCAAAATCTGTCAAAGGATCGGCCGACCATCACGCTCCTGGGTGAGATGTTCCCCGCCGATCCAGTCGGCATTGGCATGATGCTTGAGCCTCTGGGCTTGGCTGCAGGCCCGGTTGTACCGACGCGTGAGTGGCGTGAACTTTATGCCGCTCTTGATTGCGCTGCAGTTGCCGCGATACACCCCTTTTATACGGCAAGTGTCAGAGAGTTTCAGACGGCAGGTCGTAAGATCGTCGGCTCAGCGCCTGTTGGTCGCGACGGCACTGCTGCTTGGTTGGACGCTATTGGCGAGGCTTGCGGCATTGCCCAAGCAAAGGTCGATTTTGCCAAGAACCGCTTTTTGCCAGCGATCAAGGCCGCCTTGTCAAATGCGCCCATTAAGGGCCGCTTGACTGTGTCGGGCTA
Source organism: Pseudomonadota bacterium (assembly GCA_041160865.1). Lineage (GTDB taxonomy): Bacteria > Pseudomonadota > Alphaproteobacteria > Caulobacterales > Aquidulcibacteraceae > Aquidulcibacter. Next base: position 36,004 of record JBEAVQ010000057.1, read on the forward strand.
TGAAGGGTCAGAGCTTTTGGTTGCGCGCCTCTTGATCGAGAGCGGAGCAGAAGTCGCCTATGTCGGCACCGCATGCCCGCGCACACCTTGGTCTGAGCCAGACCGTGAGTGGTTGGAGAGCAAAGGCGTTCTGGTTCAGTATCGTGCTTCGCTAGAGCAAGACATTGCAGCGGTCGATGCCATTCGACCAGACCTCGCTATTGGCACGACGCCTGTGGTGCAACATGCCAAGCAATTATCGATCCCGGCGCTCTACTTCACCAATCTGATCTCCGCGCGGCCCCTCATGGGACCAGCAGGTGCCGGTTCGCTGGCGACCGTGATCAACGCCGCTTTGGCCAATCGCGCTCGGTTTGAGAAGATGACGGCCTTCTTTGACGGCGTCGGTTCACACGACACGGCCGGTGTCTGGGAGGATACCCCGGTCGAGCGGCCAGAGTTCAAAGCCAAATATGCCAAAGCCTTAGCCGCAACGCGCGCAGCAGAGGAGGCCGTGGGAACATGACCTTAGTGCTCGATCACGACCGCGCCGGTGGCTATTGGGGCGCTGTTTATGCCTTCACAGCCATCAAAGGCCTTCAGGTAATTATCGATGGGCCTGTCGGGTGTGAAAACCTGCCTGTAACTTCGGTCCTGCATTACACCGACGGATTGCCCCCGCATGAATTGCCGATTGTCGTCACAGGCCTCGGCGAAGAGGAATTAGGCCAAACCGGCACCGAAGAAGCAATGAAGCGGGCCTGGAAGGCGCTTGACCCGCATTTGCCGGCAGTGGTTGTAACCGGCTCCATCGCGGAAATGATTGGTGGCGGGGTGACGCCCGAGGGCACGAACATTCAACGCTTCCTGCCGCGCACGATCGATGAAGATCAGTGGCAAAGTGCGGATCGCGCGCTCACGTGGCTCTGGACGAATTTTGGCACAAAGAAAGTGCCGAAGCTTAAGCCACGCAAAGAGGGTGCGAAGCCCAAGGTCAATATCATTGGCCCAGCCTATGGCATGTTCAATCTACCTTCCGATTTGGCTGAAATCCGGCGCTTGATCGAGGGCATTGGCGCAGAAGTCGGCATGGTGTTCCCGCTTGGCTCGCATCTTGCAGATGTGAAGCGACTGGCAGAAGCCGAAGTTAATGTGTGCATGTATCGGGAGTTCGGCCGCAATCTCTGCGAAACGCTAGAACGGCCTTACTTGCAGGCCCCGATTGGCCTTGAATCGACGACGTTGTTCTTGCGTAAACTGGCCGAAATGACAGGTCTGGATCCAGAACCGTTCATCGCCAAGGAAAAGCACACCACAATCAAGCCGATATGGGATTTGTGGCGCTCTGTCACACAGGACTTTTTTGGGACGGCTAGCTTCGCCATTGTCGCCAATGAGACTTATGCGCGTGGGGTTCGCAACTTCCTCGAGACCGATATGGGTCTTCCGTGCACCTTCTCCTTCGGCAGACGCGCAGGCGTTAAGCCAGACAATCAAGCTGTTCTGGAAGCTTTAAAGACCAGTCCGCCTTTGATCCTGTTCGGCAGCGTAAATGAGCGGATGTATATGGCCGAGCTGGGCTCACGGGCTTGCTTCATTCCGGCGAGCTTCCCCGGTGCCATTATTCGTCGTCATACCGGAACTCCCTTCATGGGCTATTCTGGCGCGACGTATCTTATCCAAGAAGTGTGCAATGCGCTGTTCGACGCTTTGTTCCACATTCTGCCACTCGCCGGGCAAATGGATAAGGTTGAAGCCACACCTGCGCGGCGCCATGTCGAGCTATCTTGGGATGATGATGCCAAGGCTGCGCTTGATGCCATTGTCGACAGACAACCCGTCCTGGTCCGCATCTCTGCAGCTAAGCGTCTGCGGGACAGTGCAGAAAGGGCCGCCCGCCTTGCTGGCGAAACAAATGTTGCTCTGGAGCGCGTGACGCGCACCCAGCAAGAGATGGCGTGAGGTCGGATCATGTATGCATCCCTCTCCCCCTCTCGAGAAATTCTCTGCCGGACTTCGACTGGCGGAATGAACCTTTTGGCTCGCCCTGCGCGAGCCGTCCAAGCCGCCGCGCCGTTCTGCGACGCGACTGGCCCAGTTGTGGGGGCTCACCACAGCAATAGCCGTTCCAACATATGGAGGGTAATTAATGGCTAATGACTCAAACTCAGGCTCGTTGAGCGGTCTGACCAGCGGTGAAGCGAAGGAATTCCATCGTATCTTCATGGGTGGTTTTGCTGCGTTTTTCGCCGCCTCATTTGTCGCTCACATCCTGATCTGGATGTGGCGTCCGTGGTTCTAGGAAGGGAGATAGATCATGTATCGCATTTGGCTTCTATTTGATCCACGTCGCCTATTGGTGGCACTTATGACCGTTATGGCCACCATGGTGATGCTCATGCATTTCCTGATGCTCAGCACCACACGGTATAACTTCCTTGAAGTTAATGAGCCGCCTGCTGCTGCAGCACCAGCTGCTTCTTTGCAGAGCTCAGCTCCGTCTCACGGCTGAGCTAACCAAAAATGCGCTTGCGGGCCTGGCTGTTCGCACGCGTGGGTAGGTGCAGACGACCGACAATCAAGGTCGTCTGCTCCCACTGTCGCTTTTTGCACGAATTCGCTGACGTGTTGATTTCAGCGAGCAAGGGAGGACGCAAATCATGGCCTTGCTGAGTTTTGAACGCAAATATCGTGTTCGAGGTGGGACGCTGGTTGGCGGCGACCTCTTCGACTTTTGGGTGGGGCCCTTCTATGTAGGGTTCTTCGGAGTGACCGCGATTTTCTTCTCGGCGCTTGGCACCGCCTTGATCCTTTATGGCGCAGCCATAGGCCCGACTTGGAATGTGTGGCTGATCGACATTCGACCGCCCGTTGAAAGTTACGGACTAGGCTTGGCACCGATGAAAGAAGGTGGTCTGTGGCAAGTTATCACAATCTGCGCAATTGGTGCATTTTCCTCTTGGGCGCTCCGCGAAGTTGAAATTGCTCGAAAGCTTGGCATGGGGCTCCACGTTCCATTTGCTTTTGGCTTTGCGATCCTTGCCTATGTCACATTGCAAGTTTTCCGCCCGGTTCTCATGGGCTCATGGAGCCATGCCTTCCCATATGGCATCTTTACGCACTTGGACTGGGTTTCCAACGTCGGCTACCAATACATCAATTTCCATTACAATCCGGTCCACATGGTGGCAGTCACTTTCTTCTTTGTGAACACCTTTGCCTTGGCACTACATGGATCTTTGATCCTGTCCGCAACCAATCCTGGCGAAGGCGAAGTGGTTAAAACTCCCGAACATGAAGACACATTCTTCCGCGATATTCTCGGCTACTCCATCGGTACCCTTGGGATCCACCGCCTGGGCCTGTTTTTGGCACTTTCGGCTGTCTTCTGGAGTGCGGTGTGTATCATAATCAGCGGTCCAGTCTGGTCGCTCGGTTGGCCCGAGTGGTGGGATATGTGGCTTAAACTCCCAATTTGGGGCTAATAGGCAGGAGCACGCAAAATGGCTGGCTATCAAAACATCTTTACTCAAGTCCAGGTCCGGGGACCTGCAGAACTTGGCGTTCCTTTGCCTAAGGGCAGTTTGGAGCGTGACGGCGAAGGCTTTATTGGCATCTCGCGCTTGCTAGGCAAGATCGGCAATGCCCAATTGGGGCCAATCTACTTAGGCTGGACAGGTACGGCATCGCTGAGCTTTGGCTTCCTTGCCTTGTTTATTATCGGCATGAATATGTTCGCCTCGGTCGATTACAACATCGTGGAGTTCATCCGACAATTGCCGTGGCTTTCCTTGAACCCACCGCCACCGGAACAAGGCTTCAATATTCTGCCACCGCTTGATCAAGGGGGCTGGTTCGTGATCACCGGCTTCTTCTTTACGCTATCGGTGGTGTTGTGGTGGGTGCGCACCTATAATCGTGCCAGGGCGCTCGGTCTGGGCACGCATGTCGCTTGGGCTTTTGCCTCTGCTATTTGGTTATTCCTTGTGCTGGGCTTCCTTCGTCCTATGCTCATGGGCAGCTGGAGCGAAGCGGTGCCATATGGGATCTTTAGCCATTTGGATTGGACCGGGGCTTTCTCCATCACCTATGGCAATCTGTTCTACAACCCGTTCCACTGCCTCTCGATCGTCTTCCTTTACGGGTCGGCTCTCTTGTTCGCGATGCATGGTGCGACCATTCTTGCCGTCAGCCGCTATGGTGGTGAGCGTGAAATTGAACAGATCACTGATCGCGGTACGGCTTCTGAACGGGCTGCATTATTCTGGCGCTGGACCATGGGCTTCAATGCCTCGATGGAATCCATCCACCGCTGGGCTTGGTGGTTCGCCGTTCTGACCACCCTTACCGGCGGCATTGGTATCTTGTTGACCGGGACTGTCGTCAGCGACTGGTATGGCTGGGCTGAAGTCCACAATTACGCCCCACCTCGCTAACTGGACTCTCTTGATTGGGGGCAATGCCGGTGCATTGGCCCCAATTGCTCCCTACCTCTAGGCTAGGCCCAACCTGAGCCCAGATTTTGGCCCCAGAACAAGCTGGTTGCCCTCGCACCACCCAAAAACGCAACACTCGCCTTAGAAGGAAGCAGGCCATGCGCGAAACCCCGCTCTTGGATACGATCCACACCCCGGCAGACATGCGGTTCCTCGAGCGAGAGCAGCTCACCCAATTGGCTGGCGAAGTTCGCGACACCATGATTGATGCTGTGTCCGTAACAGGTGGGCACCTTGGCGCTGGCTTGGGCGTGGTTGAGCTGACTGTTGCTCTACATCATGTTTTTGATACCCCGGACGATATTTTGATCTGGGATGTGGGTCACCAGGCCTATCCTCACAAAATCCTCACAGGCCGTCGCGACCGCATTCGTACCTTGCGTCAAGCCAATGGTTTATCTGGTTTTACCAAGCGTTCTGAAAGTGCTTATGACCCGTTTGGCGCTGCTCATGCCGCGACATCGATCTCTGCGGCGCTTGGATTTTGTGTCGCGCGCGATTTGAAGGGCGACAACAACCACGTCATCGCGGTGATCGGCGATGGCTCGATGACAGCAGGTATGGCTTATGAGGCGATGAATATCGCCGCTTCTTCGACCAAGCGGTTGATCGTCATCTTGAACGACAATGACATGTCGATTGCGCCGCCCGTTGGGGCAATGAGCAATTATTTTGCGCGCTTACTATCGGGACGGTCGTTCTTGTCGCTGCGCAAAGCCGCCAAAAAGATGATTGAAGTCTGGCCCTTACCGCTCGCAGATGCTGCACGCAAAGCAGATGAATATGCGCGCGGTATGGTCCAGGGTGGCACCTTCTTCGAAGAGCTTGGCTTTCACTATATTGGCGTGGTTGATGGTCACGACCTTGATACGCTGGTGCCAATTTTGCGCAATGCGAGTGAAATCGACCATAAACCCGTGTTGGTGCACGTCCGCACCCAAAAGGGCATGGGTTATGCCCCGGCCGAAAGTGCGGCTGATAAGTACCACGGCGTTTCGAAATTCAACGTCATCACAGGCGAACAACAAAAGGCTCCAGCGGGTCCGCCAACCTATACCAAGGTGTTTGGTGAATCCTTGGTGCATGAAGCGCGCAAAGATTCTCGCGTCGTAGCCATTACTGCTGCCATGCCCACGGGCACGGGCTTGGATGTGTTTGAAGCCGCTTTCCCTGATCGCATGTTCGACGTTGGGATTGCCGAGCAACACGCCGTTACCTTTGCCGCAGGTCTTGCAGCCGATGGCATGAAACCTTTTGCCGCAATCTATTCTACATTCCTGCAACGCGGGTATGATCAAGTCGTTCATGACGTGGCGATCCAGAAACTTCCCGTCCGCTTTGCTATCGACCGTGCTGGTCTTGTCGGGGCAGACGGGGCAACCCATGCTGGTTCGTTCGACATTGGCTTTCTGGGTGCGCTTCCCGGCTTTGTGCTGATGGGGGCCGCGGATGAAGTCGAGCTGGCTCGCATGGTTGCAACTTGCGCTGCCTATGACGAAGGTCCCAGTGGCGTGCGTTATCCCCGGGGTGAGGCATTAGGTCTGGCTAGGCCGGCAGACCCCGAACCTTTGGAAATTGGCAAAGGTCGCATCCTACGCGAGGGCACAAAGATCGCGCTTCTGTCCTTCGGGGCAAGGCTTGGTGACACTTTACGGGCGGCAGATCGCCTCAACGCGATGGGCCTGTCCACCACCGTCGCAGATGCACGCTTTGCCAAGCCGATTGATGAAGACTTGGTTCGTCGTCTCGCGCGGGAACATGAAGTTTTGTTGACGATCGAAGAAGGTGCCGTGGGTGGCTTTGGTGCGTTCGTGTTACACTTTTTGGCCAGAGAAGGGGCTTTGGACAAAGGGTTGCGCATTCGAACGTTGACGCTGCCAGACAGGTTCCAAGATCAGGCCAGCCCGGATGCCATGATTGCAGAAGCCGGGCTCGACAGCTTAGGCATTCTGACAGCCGCCCTTTCGGCGCTTGGCTTGGATGAGGCGGCTCTGCACGCTGCGTCTGACTTAGTGCGTGCCTAGACCCTCAGTGGCTTGCTGCAAGCTTTGGCAAATCACCTGATCTAGATCGACTATTTGGCCGGAGGCTTCGACGTCCTGCTCAGCATTTTGTACAAGCAGACGCTGCAACATGGGGATTGTAGGTGGCAGACATCTTCCAATCCTATAATCGCGAGGACCAAGCCAAAGCACGGCTCTTTGCCGACGCGTTTGCGCGTGAAGGTTTTGATGTTTGGTGGGATACAACGCTGCGCGCTGGCGAGGCTTATGACGAAGTAACCGAGAAGGCTCTAAGAGAATCCGGTGCAGTTGTGGCTTTGTGGTCTAAGAAGTCGGTCGCTTCTAGGTAGGTGCGTGCAGAAGCGACAATTGCGAATCGGCACCTTGTGCCTCCCAGGCTTGAGGCCAGCGAGCAGCCGATTATGTTTGAACTAACCCAAACTGCTGAACTCAGTCATTGGGTGAGTGATCGGTCCGAACCTACTTGGCGAGCGTTTTGGGCGGGTGTACGCCAGCATTTGACCCAAAACTCATATCCGATGCAAGCCAACCCGCCTGGCCCAGTCGGAGAAGTGCTAAGAATCTAGGAAGTTTGTTCGGCCACAAAGTCCAAGCAGAGCATAAAACCGTCGTGCTTTGATTGGTGGTGGTGCTACTGGAATCAGCCTCGTTGGAACTGGACTAATCTGGTGGTTGAACCGGAAGGACCAACAGGGCGGGGCGATCGGTCGTTCGGGTGCTTTGGATAATCGTGTCGCGGTATTGCCCTTCCTCAATCTCAGGGGCGATCCCAAGCAAGACTATTTTCCGGACGGGCTCTCGGCAGAGGTGCGTGCGGAACTTGCGCGCAAATCAGCCTTGGAGGTTACCGCCCAAACTTCTTCTTCGGCTTTTAAACATCGAGCCTAAACGGCTATGGAGATGGCAAGCCAATTGGGCGTTATCTATCTACTCGATGGCAACGAGCCTAAGGCCGACTCGCTTGTCCGCGTAAATGCAGAATTGATCGATGGAAGAACGGCATTTAGCCTTTGGGCGCAAACGTTTGAACGTCCGATCGAGAATGTATTGGCCGTGCAAAGCAAGATTGCAGCAGCGATCACAGCTGCCTTGGTCGACCGCGTCGCGCAGCAGGCTTTTAAAAAGGCCCCCACCGTTAAACACTATGGCACCAGCCCTGGCGGGACGCAGAATGTTGCCGCGTTTGAGCATAAGCTGAAGGACCAGGCTCTGTTTGAATCCCCGCTTGGTCGCCAGACTGATCTCGACGCCTTAGCACAGTTTGAGGCCGCCCTTACCCCCGACCCTAATTATGCAGCCGCCCCTGCTCGGCGCTCCCGCACGCTTTTTGTACTCTATGGCCAGTCAATTTCCCCCAATGCTGCAGAAAAGATGCGCCTGGATGCGATTGCAGCGGGCCGTCGCTCTCGCCTCTGATTCTGCCGACGGACACTCAGCTTTAGGTCTCGGCCTGTTCAATGTCGGCTTCGATGTTAAGGCGGCAAAGCCTGTTGTTGCGCAGTCGATAAACTATGGCCGAGGCGACGGCGACGTACTGACCGGTTTTGCCGTTTTCTGTCCCCGAACCGGCGGTGTTAAAAGAAATCTTTCTCATTGCGGTATAAACTCATGATTTCATATTTCCGTGTGGATAGGAACTCGATTGGATAAATTACGACTAACTGATTTTACCTGAAATTTAACTCTCTGTCGTAATGATGTCGGATGCAGAGAAAGGCAACTCGCTTAGAAGATGTCATCTTGCGCTTGCATGTCGGAAGGAAGAGACCGTTGAAAAAGTTTTTGCAAAAGTTTCGTAAGGGCGAATCTGGGGCGACTGCCATCGAATATGGCCTGATCGCAGCCTTGATCGCTGTTGTGCTGATCTCCTCGTTGACCCGTCTTGGCAACAATATGAGCACACGCTTCAACTCGATTGGTAGCTCGGTCGGCAGCCGCTAAAAGGGCATTAAGCCTTTGAGCAGCTGATCCACAACAAAAAAACGGGGCCTTAGGGCCCCGTTTTCGTTTGTGCGATGATCCAATTTGGAATTAGAATTCGTACTCCAAGTTCAAGGTGAATGCCCTTCCACGTGGATCGGCCAAGCGCGGCTCCCAAGAACTGCCGCTCCCTAGGTCAGAATCATATCCCAGTGTGAACGGGGGATCGGTGTTGAGAAGATTTTTGATCCCGCCGGTAATCACCATATTTTTTATGCCGCGATAGGTCACAGTCGTATTGTAGGTGGTGTAGCTTTCAACCCGCTGTTGATAATCGGACGGAATGACCACGCCCGAGGCAATGCCCAGATAATTCGCATTATCGAGGTAACTGGGTCGATAGGCTTGAGACAGGGTCGCACTCCAGTCGCCGCGGGTCAGTGTCAGATATGCATTGTGCCGCCAAGACAGAGTAAGATCTTGAAAGCGCGTCCATTTATCCACTTCGTTTGGCCCATAGTTGGCCGAGGGCAGCAGCTTGGATTGACGGTTTAAAATGTGGGTTCCGTCAAGGCCGGCACTCCACTTCGTGCCCATGAACTCACCATTGTTGCGAAGCCCGATCTCAAGGCCTTCCATCAGATTGCCGCCAGCATTGAGAATCCGGCGGTCAATCGCAACAATCCGGCCCGAGACTGGATCGCGCTGGAACTTGTCCTCAAAATCGACGTAATTTTGCATCAGCTGTGTGCGGCTGAGCGAGGCGATGGTGCCGGTCCGCTCGATTCTCCACCAGTCAACCGATACCGTCGCATTCTGGGCTAGTTTTAACACAAATCCAAAGGTCGCATTCTCGGCTTCTTCGGGCCCCAATTGCAAATTGCCGCCGGTAAGTTCCCGCACTGGGCCAAGATCAAGGATGTTGCCACAGCCCGCGAGGGTTGAAACAACCAAGGTCGGGCAGGTTTTTGGATCAACCACAGCCGCTCCAAGCGCCAAATCAACTGCTGTAACGCCGTTATAGATTTGGTTAAACGATGGCACACGGAAACCGGTGCTGTACGAGCCACGGAACAATAGCATGTCCATTGGCCGATATTTGAGGGAGTATTTTGGATTGGTGGTGCGGCCAAATCCGTCATATTCGTCGACGCGACCGGCAATGGTGAATTCTAAATTGTCCAAAACCGGGAAAACCATTTCGGCAAAAATGGCCTTCACATCACGGCTTACGCCGCTCAAAACGTTGGCTTGGTCAAACGGGGCACCGAGAATGTTTGAACGCTCTGCCGCGACGCGTTGGTCGCCATTGAATGCGTACTCTTCGGTACGGAAATCAACACCGATTGCCGCATAGGCCTTGCCACCGGGCAGATCAAAGAGCGGCCCCGACATAGAGCCATCAAACTGGGTGACGGTGAACTTACCGCCAAATAAAGTCACGCCACGGGCAGAAGCGGTTTCAAGCGCGGCCAAAGCGGCTGCCGATTGCTCTTGGCCGGGCAATAGGAATGGGTTGAGGACGCCAGAGTTGAAGACGTTCACAATGCCATTGTTTCTTTGTACCCCGTTCACCGAGAAGGCATTACGGTAATAATAGCCCGTGCCAAGCGTGGATTCCGATTCGCTGGTCGCTTGGGATGCACCAAAACGATAATTCCAATCGCCGAATGGCAATGGGCCATCCGCACCAAAGAAGAAGCGGCTGGTTTTGGTGTTGGTGCTGATTTCGCGGCGTCCGCATTCAATGCAGCGCCAGCGCATGGCAATCGGCAGGTTCAGAGCCCGCCGCCCAGCCAATGCCGTGTCGGTTGGGAAAGCGGCTACCAGCGCATTAGCAATTCGGTCATAAACTGCTTCGTTGACGCCCGGGACCCGGAAGTAAGCAAAATTCAGGGACGTTGAATCCGCTCCCGTAATGGCGGCAGCATTGGGGATCAACTGGATATGTGAGAAGCGGTTATCAGCTGTCGCGTCCGAGGCGGTGAATTCGCCAACAAACTCATGTTTGCCCAGCCGGAACACACCGCGTACGAGGGCGTTGGTGGTTTCTTGTTCCTGCTGGATACTTGCCTGATTGCCTGTATCCCAGGC
>JBEAVQ010000149.1:0-4674 GCA_041160865.1 Pseudomonadota bacterium
CGATGAGCTTCGATCCAAAGCGGCGGCTGTTTTTGAACGCATGGGCAATGGGGGCGGCCGCGGCTTCGATCAGTAGCCCGTGGCGTGGTTCTGCCATGGCGCAGACGCCGAAATTCATCTCTGACCCGTTCACTATGGGTGTGGCGTCTGGTGATCCAACCCAAGACGGCTTTGTGCTTTGGACCCGCTTAGCTCCTGAGCCACTCGACCCCGAGTATTCGATTGATGGCTTGGTAGATGTTCAGTGTGAGATCGCTGAGGACGAGGCCTTCACCAAAATTGTGCGGCGCGAATTTGCGGTGGCGCGGCCTGATAATGCCCACTGCGTGCATGTCGAAGTCGGCGGACTGAAGCCGAACCGCCCCTATTTCTACCGGTTCCGGGTTGGTCTGGCCGTGTCCCCCACGGGTCGGACGCGCACGACCCCAGAGTTTGGGGCACCACTGGCCAAGATGCGCTTTGCTTGGCATTCCTGCGCCCATTATGAGCAAGGCTTGTTCACCGCTTACGGCGACATTGCCAAGCAGAACCCAGACGTCATCTTGTCGCTAGGCGATTATATTTATGAAGTTTCCTATGGCGCTGCCGTACGTCGTATGCCTGTAGAAGATGCATTTAGCTTAAGCGATTATCGGCTCATTCATGCCGTCCACAAAATGGATCCAGACCTGCAGGCTGCCCATGCTGCGGCACCTTGGCTCTACATCTGGGATGATCATGAAGTGGCCAATGATTATCAGGCAGACTTTGGTAAAGTCTTGCCCGGTCAAGACCCCGCCAAGGACTTCCCGATCCGTAAGTACAATGCATATAAGGCCTTTTTCGAAAGTCAGCCTCTGCGGGCGCGCTCGCGCTTTGACGCGGTCAACCGTATGCGGATTTATGGTCAAAGCGGCTGGGGCGATCTGCTAGACTTTACTTTGCTGGACACCCGACAATATCGCTCAAAAGGGGCATGCTTGTCACCGGGCCGGCAAGAGGCGGAGAGCGTGAGCCGCGCCACTTGTGCGGAGCTGCAGGATCCTTCGCGCACTATTTTGGGTGCCCGACAAGAGCGCTTTGTGTCCGAGAATTTCATGCGCGCGCCGTTTAAATGGTCGGTCTTGGTTCAGCCAACGATTTTCTCAACCCTGTTTCAAAAGAGCAGCCAAGGCGATCCGACTGCCTTTACAGATGGGTGGAGTGGGTTTGAGCCTGCACGTCAAAAGATCATCGATCTTATGGCGCGACGTCGTCGCGATGTGTCCTCGGTCGTCATCGGCGGCGATATGCACGGCTTTTGGGCCAATGATGTAAAGCAAGATTATGCCAAGCCTGAGAGCGACACAGTCGCGGTGGAGTTCGTCAGCAGTTCGATTACCTCCATCTCGTTCAATTACGACCGTTGGAATCGTATATTCCCCGACAATCCGCATTTGAGGTGGCAAGATGACCGGGTACGCGGCTATGGCCTCGTGGACGTAACCCCGCAGACGATGGACGTACGCTTGATGAGCACGCCGACGACATGGCGGCGGGATCAGGCCTTTAAGCCACTGAAGCGCTATGTGGTTGAGCGCGGAAAAGCGGCACTCAACGAAGCTTAAGATCAGCAGACGCCCATCTTGCAGCCCGTGCCATACAGGGCCATGTGACGAGCCTCGGATTATGTCGCCGCAAGGAGCCCAATTTTGACGCATCTGATCATCCCTGCCGAATGGGCCGCTCACAAGGCGATTTGGACGTGCTGGCCGTCGGCAGCGGACTTGTGGCAGGAAGACTTGGCCCCCGCGCGTGCCGAAGTGGCCGCCATGATCCGCGCTCTTGTCGCGCCAACGCCAGAGGGCAAAGCGGGCGACCTTGTGCATGTGCTGGCCTATGGCGACGAAGCCTTAGAAAGCGCCCGCCTAAGCCTGCCGTCCCACGTGCAACTTCATGCTTATGGGTTTGGCGATATTTGGTTGCGCGATACCGGCCCCATCTTTGCCAAGCGCGACGGCGATGCGGTGGCCTTGCGGTTTGCCTTTAATGGCTGGGGTGGCAAATATGACCTGCCGTTCGATGACAGTGTCGGCGACAAGGTTGCAGAAGCTGCAGCAACCCCCGTGCAGAGGGCTGAGTTCATTCTCGAAGGGGGGGCTGTTGACCATGACGGCGAAGGCACAATCCTGACCACAAGACAGTGCTTGCTCAACCCAAATCGGAATGCCGGCTGGACCGAAGCAGTCGCTGAATCACACTTGCAATTAGCCTTGGGGGCAAAGAAGGTGCTGTGGCTGGGGGATGGTTTGACCAATGATCACACCGATGGCCATATCGACAATATTGCGCGCTTTATCGGACCTGGCCGCGTGATGTGCATGGCACCCTATGGCGAAGATGACCCCAACCGGGATGTCCTTTATCAGATTGCCGCAGATTTGCGCGCCATGACCGATGCTGCGGGGCGGGCACTGGACGTCGTCCAAATCCCATCCCCCGGCTTGGTGGAGGATGAAGACGGCGAGGCGATTCCTGCCTCGCATATGAACTTCATCATTGGCAATGCCAGCGTGGTCATGCCCCATTATGGCACGCCGTCAGCCGATGCAGCCCTGCGCGGATTAGCTGCAGCCTTTCCAAATCACCGCGTTGTCGGCATTCAAAGCACGGCCATTCTGACCGGTGGCGGTAGTTTCCATTGTATCACCCAGCAGGAGCCAGCCTGATATGTCGCGTCTTGTGAACCTTGCTGCTCTGCAAACCCATTATGGCCATGATCTTCAAGATAATATTGATCGCACCATTGCCTTGATCCGTCAGGCTGCTGCTGGCGGTGCCCAGATCATTCTGCCGTCAGAATTGTTCCAGGGGCCGTATTTCTGCACGACCCAGGACGAGCGCTGGTTCGCCACCGCCTATCCGGCCTTAGAGCATCCCTGTGTAACGCAGTTGCAGCCTGTGGCGGCGGAGTTGGGCGTTGTGATCCCTGTGTCCATTTTTGAACGCGAAGGGCCACGCTATTACAATAGTGTGGTGATCCTTGATGCCGACGGGACAGCACTCGGCACATATCGGAAAAGCCATATCCCGGATGGTCCTGGCTATCAGGAGAAGTATTACTTCCGGCCTGGCGACACGGGATTTAAAGTCTGGAACACGCGCTACGCCAAAATTGGCGTCGGCATTTGCTGGGATCAATGGTATCCCGAGGCTGCCCGCGCCATGGCCTTGTTGGGTGCTGAAGTCCTCTTCTACCCAACTGCGATCGGGTCAGAGCCGCACGACGGCACGCTGGACACACGCGACCCGTGGCGTCGTGCCATGCAGGGCCACGCGGTCAGCAATGTGATTCCCGTGGTGGCTGCCAACCGAATTGGTGTGGAAAAGGGCTTGGGCGACGATCAGCACTTCTATGGCTCGTCCTTCATTGCAGATCATCGCGGAGATTTGATCTCAGACCTATCTCGTACCGAGGAAGGCATTGCGACTGGCACTGTCGACCTTACATTTTTGGATCGGCACCGCGCTGCGTGGGGCTTTTTCAGAGATCGACGGCCAGATCTATATGTGCAAAACTGAGTCAAATTTGCCCCTTACGGTTATAAAACCGTAACAAAACCAGACTCAATTGTTAACAACAGCATCTTCTACAGACATTTCCTGCCTCACAGCGGCAATTTAGCGCATAGCCCCCTTCCACAAACGCGAAAGGGCGGCTAGGACTCCGATGGAACCCGATCGTTACAAAAAGGTTAACGGCGGGTCTGATTTTGGAGGATACAGAAAACCATGTTTGCTCTTCTGCAAGCCGCCGGTGCTGCTGACACCGCTGCCACCCCCGCCGCTGACGCAACTGTTGCTGCTGCTGCTGAAACCACGAACGCTGTTGTTGAGTCAGTGACTGCTGTCGCTGCTGCTGCACCTGCTGCACCAAGTGCTGCTGAGGCCGCTGCTGCCGCTGCAGAAGCTGCCAAGAATGCCGGCCAACAAAATATCACCTTGATGGACATGATTGCTGCTTCGCCATTCGTGTCGAAGGTCGTTTTGGTCATCTTGCTGCTTTGCGCCGTATACGCCATCGCCTTGATGTTTGAAAAAATCATCGTCATGCGCGGCAACAAGAAGCGCACCGTTGAATTCGTTGCCGCTTACAAGAAGGCAAAGTCGCCAGAAGAAGCCGCTCAATTGCTGGCCAAGCAACCAGATGGCTTTGCTAAGAAGATGTTTGCTGCTGGCTATGGTGAACTTCAAAAAGCAAAAGATGCTGGCCTCTACAACAATCGCGACGCCCGTGGTGACTTGATTGAGCGTATCCGTTCGGCAATGACCGCAGAGCAAAACAAGAGCATTGAAGAGCTGGGCTCGAACATGACCTTCTTAGCTTCGATCGGTTCGAACGCTCCGTTTATCGGTCTGTTCGGTACGGTTTGGGGTATCATGAACTCGTTCATCGCTATCGCAAATACTCAGACCACCTCGCTCGCCGTTGTGGCGCCAGGTATCGCTGAAGCTCTGTTCGCAACCGCTGCAGGCCTCGTGGCTGCTATCCCAGCCGTGTTGATTTACAACTTCTCCGCAAAGCAAACCGGCACTATCGGTGGCTATTTGGAAGATTTTGAAGCCGACTTCATCTCGCTGGTTACCCGCGACATGGACAAGCAGGGCTGATCGGGGCTCTAGAAAAGGAGACCGATCATGGGTGCAAAACTAGCC
>JBEAVQ010000058.1:0-16270 GCA_041160865.1 Pseudomonadota bacterium
ATCTTAACGGGAACACAAACTTCGGAGCCAAAACCGACAGAGGCATTTCCCACTAAAACCCTAAAATTATCAGAAGTAGTTGTCCCGCCAGCACCTACTGTAATCTGACCTTGTCTACCTTCAAAAACAACTTCTCTGTTACTAGAATCTATAATTTCTGCAATAGCATCAAAAGTAATATTGGTTGTTCCATCTGTTTGTCGGGCTGCGAAACAAACCTGAAAGATCGAAAGATTATCTGCCAGGGTTACTCCTTTTGCTTCATTATCAAACCAGGAACATTTAATTTTTCCCAATGGATTTGCACCTCGTCCAGGCATACCAAATTGAACGGTATCGAGGCCAGGAACCTGAAAATTTCTCAATGAATTGAAGGTCAACAAGTTGGAATTATAATTCATGGTGAACTCCATACCGGCTATTTTAGTAAAGTTTTGAGTATTCACATTCAAACAAAAACTTTCCCCTTTCGCCACTGATTTATCTTCAATGTCCAATATTAAGTTACCAACATTACCAGTGGTACCCCCACCTGTACTTCCTCCGCCACCTGTGCTTCCTCCGCCGCCAGTACTTCCGCCACCACCTGTGCTTCCTCCGCCGGTACCTGCACCGCCTGCCCCAATGACGATTACATCATAGCTGTCACTCATGCTGCGCACTTAAGCCCAAGTCGCATTTAGAGATAGCCAAGGACGCAGCAGGAGGTGTAGCCTTGAGCCAACTTCACCAATGACAAATATGGGAGCACGCGATGAAATATAAAACTTTGGGCCGGACGGGCCTAGTCGTTTCAGAACTTTGCTTTGGCACCATGACCTTTGGCGGGGATGGATTTTGGACCGTGATTGGCGGCCAAGATCAGGATCAGGCCAGCACCCTTGTGCGTCAGGCCTTTGATGCGGGCGTGAACTTCTTTGACACCGCTGACGTCTATGCCAATGGCCTGTCGGAGCAGATGTTGGGCCATGCCATTCGCGACAAGGGCCTGCGCCGCGATGAGATCGTCATCGCCACCAAAGCCCATGGCCGCGTGCTAGACCTCCTGCCACCAGACGCCAGCCCGCACGCCCAAGCAGAAGCCACACGCAGGCAGTCGGCGCGCAATATCTCGGGCCTTTCGCGCAAGCATTTGTTTGACGCAATTGATGCGAGCCTCAAGCGTCTGAACATGGATCATGTCGATCTCTATCAAATCCATGGCTATGATCCTTTGACCCCCTTGGATGAGGTGATGGACACGCTGAACGACATCGTGCGTTCGGGTCGGGTACGCTATATCGGCTTGTGCAACCGGGCCGCGTGGGAGACCGCCAAGGCCAATGGCATTGCCGAGCGCAAGAATTTTGCCCGCTTTGAATCCATGCAGATGTATTACACCTTGGCCTCTCGCGACCTTGAGCGCGAGGTCGTGCCGCTGGCGCAAAGCGAAGGCCTAGCCATTCTTCCGTGGAGCCCGCTGGCCGGTGGCCTGCTATCCGGCAAATTTAAGCGCGATCAAGCAGGCCCCAACAACGCCCGCCGCGCCAGCTTTGACTTCCCACCTGTCAATAAGGACCGTGTGTTTGATTGCGTCGAAGCGATGGAACCTATTGCCGCCGCCCACGGCGGCAGCGTCGCACAAATTGCTCTGGCGTGGCTGTTGCACCGCCCTTGGGTGACCAGCGTCATCATTGGGGCGAAGACCGAGGATCAATTGACTGACAATCTAAAAGCCGTCGACGTTAAACTGACCGCAGATGATCTGGCCGTCTTGGACAAGGTTTCTGCCCTCCCGTCCGAATATCCCGGCTGGATGTTCCAAACCCAAGGCCGGGATCGGGCAGGTTCGGTGGGGTAAAAGTCAAAGGAATGATTTGCGGGTGCCTTTAGCAAATGTTATCGTAAGCACCTTGATTTGGCCGTGATCAAAGGGAAGCAGAAATATGACTTTAAATAAATTCGTTGGATTTGCTGTTGTAAGCGGCTGCTTGTTGGCGGCAGCTTTTGCTGGGGACGCGGGCGCGCAATTCAAACAGGGCGAAAAGGGTTGGAACAAAGAAAAAGACAAACAGCAACCGACCGAAGTCACCAAATGCGAAACCCCAATCGGCACGGTTGCGATTGAAGAACCAGAGAATCAATGGTGGTTACGTTATAATCTTGCGGCTCCCGAGCGCTTAATCAAAGTCATGGCGGCGCGTTCAAATTGCCTGCGTATTGTCGACCGCAGCCGTGGCTTGGCCATGCGTGAGCGTGAGCAGTCATTGGCCAATCGTGGACAGTTGCAACGGGGTAGCAATCAAGGTGCAGCGCAGATTAAGTCGGCTGACTACTTTATCGTTCCCGACATGATCACCGCTGATGCCAGCACTAAGGGTTCAGCTGTAGGAGCCATTGCTGGCGGGCTGATTGGCGGCCGTGCTGGTGGTATTTTGGGCGGTATGCGCTCCAATGTGGCCGAGGCTCAAGTCAGCATCGGCTTGATTGATGCCCGAACGACCGAAGAGATCTATACTGCTGAAGGCACTTCCTCCAAGCGCGACGTCTCCTTTGGTGTAGGCGGCGGTTTCGGGGGCTTTGCTGGGGCTGGCGGTGGCTATGAAGACACCGACATGGGCCGTGTTGTTTCGATTGCATATTTAGAAGCGTTCAATAATCTGGTTGAGTTTATGCGCACCCAGACAGGCAGTGCCGCACAAAAGGCACCCCAAGCCGCCCTCAATGTGATTCGAGCGACCACCATGCGTGTGACAGCGGCACCAACGGGCAAGTCGATCCGAACATTGGAAGCGGGCGATATTGTCTACCCAACCGGTCAAACCAGCCCAGGCTTTGTAGAAGTTGAAGACGAGTTTGACGCTAAGGGTTGGGTGCCATCGTCCTCCGTAAGCCAAAGATCGGCCCCGCGCGGCTAGAAGGCCTTTGCTGGACAAGGTTTACGCCCTCCCATCCGAATATCCCGGTTGGATGTTCCAAACCTAAGGCCGGGATCGGGCAGGTTCGGTGGGGTAAGGCTTTCAACTTTAAGAGCCCCTTCAGTCCCGTAGGAGGTGAAGGGGTGACTAAGGTTTGCAACCCCTAGACAACCCCCAGCCAGACCGTTAAGTCGTGCGCCCCCATGGCCCACACACCTACCCTTGGTCTCGATTTTGGGACGACCAATAGCGTTGCGACCATGCCCGATGGGCAGGGTAAAAGCCGTGCGATCACCTTTGCGCATGAGCAAGATTTGGTTCAGGCCTGCCGCTCGGTCTTGTGCTTTTGGCATGAGGAGGATGACCACCGCGCCAAAGCGATGATGGAGGTGGGCCCTTGGGCGATTGACCGCTTTTTGGAAATGGGCGGTGATTGCCGTTTTATCCAATCTTTCAAGACCTTTGCCGCCAGTCCTTTGTTCACCAGCACGGTCATTCAGAATAAGGCGTGGCGGTTTGAAGACTTGCTTGCAGCGTTTTTGCGCCGCTTGAGTGAGCGCGCCAGTGAGCCTTTCCCCAAGCGCGTGCTGGTTGGCAGACCTGTGCGCTTTGCGGGCAGTCGATCTGACGAGGCCCTCGCCCGCACACGGTATCAGGCGGCGCTGACCAAAGCGGGCTTTGAAGATATCGCCCATGTCTACGAACCTGTAGCTGCAGCCTTCTTCTTTGCCCAGCGCCTCACCCAAGATGCCACCATTCTGGTCGCTGACTTTGGCGGCGGCACCAGCGACTTTTCCATCATCCGCTTTCGGCGCGGGCAAAAAGTGCAATCGGCGGAGGCCCTCGCCCATCGCGGTGTTGGCATAGCGGGCGACAGCTTTGACCAACGCATCATTGATCATCTGGTGTCGCCGCTTTTTGGCAAAGGCTCCCATTATGCCAGTGACGGCAAGGTCCTTCCCGTCCCACTCGCGTTTTACGGCCGGTTTTCCCAGTGGAACCAATTGTCGATCATGCGGCAGACCCGCGATTATCAGGACCTGCAAAAGCTGGCCAAGCAGGCGCTGCAGCCTGAAAAAATCGACGCCTTCATCGATTTTCTAGATGCCGAAGCCAGCTATCACCTCTACCGCTCCATTGCCGCAGTAAAGACGACCCTGTCACACGAAGAGGAGACGATTTTCCGCCTGTCCTTTGGCGGCAAAGACATGGTCAAATCCCTCACCCGGGCAGATTTTGAATCTTGGATTGCCGATGATTTGGCCCAGATCGACACCTGCGTGAATGAGGCTCTGGTTGCTTCAGGTCTGGATGAAGGGGGAATCGACCGTGTATTCTTGACCGGGGGCTCCAGCTTTGTGCCCGCTGTTAAAGCGCAATTTGAGAACCGCTTTGGTACCCAGAAAGTGGAGACGGGCGACCAATTTGTCTCAATCGCCCACGGCCTCTCCCTGATCGCCCAAGAAGACGACCCCAGTCCTTGGTTAGCTTAGGGCCCTTGGTTAGCCTAGTTCAACCATGATTTCGTCGGCTGCGACTGCTGCACCCGCACCAACATAGACCTTGGCTACTTTGCCATCGCGTTCGGCCCGAATGATGTTTTGCATCTTCATGGCTTCCACAATCGCAATCGCCTCGCCCGACTTAATCTCTTGGCCTTCCACCACTTCGATGGAAACAACCAGACCTGGCATGGGCGAAATGATCATGCGCGAGGTATCGGCGGCGACCTTCTCAGGCAGCTTGGCGTGCAATTCTGCGTCGCGCGGGGTGGCGACGATCACGACGGCCTTGGCCCCGCGATACTGGAACTCATAGCCTTGCGTACGGTCTTTGAACTTAACGGCAAAGCCCTCATTATCAAACACACCCGCGGCATGGGCGACCCCGGTGATCAAGCGGTCGCCAGGCTTAAAGCCACTGGTGATATCGATTGTGTCCCCACTTTCAAAACGGATATGCGCGCCACCGTCTGTGATTTCGACATGCAAGGGGTGATAAGTACCTTCAATGCGGACAACCCAGTCGCTACGGATCGGCTTGTGCGGGGTCATGCGGCCACTGATTTGAGCGTCGCGTTCCAGCTTGCGCATATGAACCAAAGCACCCACACCCGCCATCAGGCGCAAAATCTTGTCGGTTAAGGGTGCGCCCTTAAAGCCTTCAGGGAATTGATCCTTGATATAGGCGGTCGTGATATCGCCTGAGCGGAAGCGCGCTTCTTCCATCACTGCGGCCAAGAACGGAATATTGTCCTGAATGCCTTCAATCGCAAAGGTGTCGAGAGCCGCCGCTTGGGCATCAATCGCCGCCAGACGGGTTGGGGCCCAGGTCACCAGCTTCGAGATCATCGGGTCATAGAACATCGAGATCTCGTCGCCCTCGCGTACACCTGCATCATTGCGCACTTTATGGCTGCCAAAGTCGCCTTCGACAGGGGGTAGATAGCGCTTTAGGCGGCCAATGGAGGGCAAGAAGTTACGATAAGGGTCTTCGGCATATATCCGGCTCTCAATCGCCCAGCCGTTGATCTTCAAGTCGGACTGCTGGAAGGACAAAGCCTCCCCCGCCGCGACGCGCAACATCTGCTCAACCAGATCAAGACCAGTGATGGCTTCCGAAACCGGATGCTCCACCTGCAGGCGGGTGTTCATTTCAAGGAAGTAGAAGCTCTTATCCTTGCCAGAGGCCACAAACTCGACAGTGCCGGCACTGTCATAACCAACAGCCTTGGACAGCGCGACGGCTTGGGCACCCATGGCTGCCCGGGTTGCCTCATCCAGCAACGGGCTTGGGGCTTCTTCAATGACTTTCTGGTTGCGGCGCTGGATCGAGCACTCGCGCTCAAATAAATGCACGACATTGCCGTGCTTGTCGCCCAAGACTTGGATTTCGATATGGCGCGGGGCCAGAATGAATTTCTCGATGAAGATGCGGTCATCGCCAAAAGCGTTCTTGGCTTCGGCACGCACGGCTGGGAAGCCTTCTTCGACATCCTTGCGGTCATAGGCCACGCGAATGCCCTTACCACCGCCGCCAGCCGAAGCCTTGATCATGACAGGATAACCAATCTCTTCGGAAATGGTGACGGCGTGGGCGGTATCAGCGATCTCGCCAATATGGCCCGGTACGCAGGAGACGCCAGCTGCCGCAGCGGTCTTCTTGCTTTCAATCTTATCGCCCATGGCGTGGATGGCATGCGGGTTCGGGCCGATGAAGACGATCCCCTCATCCGCACAACGTTGCGCAAACTCAACCTTCTCCGACAAGAAGCCAAAGCCTGGGTGAACAGCTTGCGCGCCCGTTTCTTTGACGGCGGCAATGATCTTGTCGATCACCAGATAGGATTCAGAAGCTGGAGCTGGGCCGATAAAGACCTTTTCGTCGGCCATCTCTACGGCCATGGAATCGCGGTCGGCTTCGGAAAACACGATGACGGTTTTCACGCCCATCCGGCGGCATGTCTTGATGATACGAACGGCCACTTCGCCGCGATTGGCAATCAGAATCTTATCAAACATGTTGGTCCGCATGCCCCTAGAGCTATCAGCCTTCTTCCCGGCTTTATTATGTCGGGAACTGGTTAGAGGGCAATCGCGCGCGATGCAACTTTGCAGGGTCCGGCGAGGTGCAAGAAATCGCTCTTTACCGCATCAACTGTATGGATAGGCGCGCATTTAGTCAGTTTTATGATCAAGCCATTCGTGCTCCAGCGCGCGCAGGCGACCGATGACGGTGATCAGAAACGCCGTCGACCAGCCCAGCAGGATCACGCCATTCGCCGCCTCAATCGCACCGACTAAGCGCCAGTCGCGCGGCAGAATCACATCGCCATAGCCGAGCGAGACAAAGGTGACGGTCGAAAAATAGAGTGAGGTCTCAAAATCATGAAAGGCATGTAAGCCAAAGTGATAGACGACTGCATAGAGCCAAATTTCCAGCGAATGCACGGCAAATAGGCCAAATACGACAAATAATATGGCGAGGAACCGCAACGAAAAATGTCGGGCTTGTGGGTCTGCTAAGGGCGGTCGCTTCCGGATCAAATACATCAGGGCCGCAAGACCGAGGAAGTGGATAGTCACGGTTACGGCCACCATCAAGGATGAAATGGCCAAGGTATCCCAGATATCGGCGATGAAGTTGGCCACACCCAAGGAAGGCACTCCGTCTGGCGCTCTGCCAGTTCAACGTCAGTCATAGGCTAGTGCGGCTGCCCCGTCACCTGCGAGGGGCGCGACTTTCGGTCACACTTGGGGGGGCAATTTCGGTCGAAAATGCCCCAACACCAGTTCACTGTCATCCCGGACGGCGCAGCCGATCCGGGACCCCAAGCCGCAAAGTCCCCTGAGGTCCCCGCTCTCCGCTACCGCTTCGGCGTGGATGACATGTGCAAGGTGCCCCTCACCCAACCCGCTTTTGAAACATCCAGCCCTTGGTCAAAAAGGCTTGTGCGTCCTCAATAAAATCAAAGCCTGCTGCATCGAACAGGGCCTTTATGTCGGTTGTCAGATAGGTGCTGAAGAAAGGCTCATGAAAGCCCACTGGGAACGCATCCAACAGGCGGTCGAGGTTAGGATCATCGCCCGTCTGCAACGCATCGGCGAGCACAAAGATTCCACCGGGTTTCAAGATGCGCGCAGCTTCTGCCATCACGGCTTTGCGAATCTTTGGCGGCAATTCGTGGAACAGATAAACGCACAGCACGCGGTCTACACTGGCGGTATCAAACGGCGTGGCTTCGGCTGCACCGCTGATAGCAGTGGCACTTCGATACGGGCGCAACGCCTTAGCAGCGGCTGCTGCATAGGGCGGCGACATATCCAGCGCCGTGAAGCGCAAACGCGGGAAATTGCGCATAACTTCGCGCGCCAACTGCCCGGTCCCGCACGCAAGCTCAACGCAGGTCGTGGTGCGCTGGTCGACGCCCTTCAGGCTTTTGGCCAACAGTGCCAAAGCCGTCGACCGCCGCATGGCGCCAGCGGAGCCGGTAAAAATCGTCTCGACTTGAAAGTCATAAAGGTCCGCACTTTCAGGCGTCAGCCAGCCGCCGCTCTGCCAATGGAAATTCTGCCGAAAATAGGCGGGAAACCCCTCCCCCAAGCCATCATCACGGACTTCGACGCCATTCTTGGCCAAGCGACGTTGATCGATCGCGCGCACATCTTGCAGATAGGCAAGGCTCTTGCGCGTCTGAGCAAGTTCGGTTTTGGCCTGTGGGGCGAGGTAAAGCCCCGCATCAATATTGGCCATATCTTGGGTAAAGGCCGCCATATAGGCCTTACGCATCCGGGCTAAATCTGGCTTGGGCTTGTCGGAGTTAAAGGGTGCGTCACCTGGCCGATCAAACGGGGCCGAAGTTGCGCGTGAAAGGCCATAATGGGCGGAATAGAAGGCGAGCTTGGCTGTCGCCCCTGCGCGATATTTCAAGGCTTCGATGCGGTCCATGTCCCTAACCTAGACCTGACAACCAGATTGGCCAATCAAAAAAACGATCAGTCCATCACGCCAGCATCGATCCAAGCCTTCTTTGGCCACCGCGCATGCACCCAGAACCATTGTTCAGGCGCTTTTAGGATGTTTTCTTCCATGAATTGATTGATGCGCAGGACAGAGGCATGGACCGCCTCATCAATCGGCGCATCAAAGTCCATCATCATGGGTTTTTGCACATCTACTTTGAAGTGCGCCCCAGACAGGCGCTTCACCGTCATGGTCTGCAAGGGCGCTTGGAAGCGGTATGCTAGGCGGGATGGACCGTCGGCCGTCTTGCACATATGGCCAAAGAACGGGGTTTCCACGCCAGTCTCATACTTCTGGTCGTTCATCATGGCGACGGAGCCGCCCTTGGCGAGGATCCGCATGAGGCTGACCCCGCCCGATGGCCCCTTGGGTGCAAACAGGCGCACGCCATAATCGGCACGGGCTTTGACAATCGTGTCATCGACCCAAATGTTGTTGGCTGGCCGATAGGTGACGCGGCAATCGACCCCACGGCGCACAATGGCCGCCGGCATGACTTCCCAATTGGCGAAATGGCCAGAGATAAAGACCCCGGCCTTACCCGTGCCGACATAGCGGTCGAGAATATCCAACCCTTCAAATTCTGCTCGGCTTTCAGGCGTAAACAGGCCCATGGCAGACAGATGCGGAAACTCCCCCACCACGCGACCCAGATTGTCCCACATGGCGTCCAACATCTCGCGCTCTTCGGCGGGCGTGATGCGGGGAAAGGCTAAGCGCATATTGTAGCGCGCAGTTTTATGGGCACTGGTGATAGGGCCCAGCGCGCGGGCAAAGCCAGCGCCGGCATTAGAGGCTTCGTCCAAGGACATCCGGCTAATGCGGTTCCAATAGGTGTGAAACGCCCAAGATTCGATGCGCTTGAATACGGACTCGCGACGACCTGCTGTCATGGGAAAATCCTAATCCTGCCCGAGATGGCTGTCGAGTTTGCCGCGCAGAAAGGCAAGGAAGGCTGCCTCATCGGCCAAAACAGCCTCAATCGGCACCACGCGCACCTTGGCGGCAAAAGCGGTCGGCAAGCGCACAAAGTCCTTCTCGGTCGTGACCAAGGTGGCACCCGCCGCCAAAGCATCCGCTTCAAGTCGCGCCAACTCGTCCGGGCGATAGCGGTGATGATCGTCAAACGGATGCAGATCGACCACGTTCAAGCCTAAATCGCGCAAAGTCGCGTCAAACTTCTCTGGTCGACCAATGCCGCAAAAGCCCAAGACAGGGCCTTCTATGACAACAGCTTTGGCCTTCAGTGTGGCTTTGAAAATGGGGCCGCTATAGCCTTCTATATCTTCCAAGGTGTCGTCTGAGACAGGCCCCATCAAAATGATGGCATCGGCGCGGGCTAGGCCAATGGCAGGCTTCTCGCGCAAGGGCCCGGACGGAATCAAATACCCATTGCCAAAACCCGTCTGCCCATCAACCACCACGAGCGAGATCGTTTTTGCTAAGCTTGGATTCTGATGACCATCGTCGAGGATTACGGCTTTCATGCCGTGCTGGGCGGCCAGCTTTCCTGCCGCTGCCCGATCGCGAGCAATAAACACGGGGCCACCTTGCGCCAACATCAACGGCTCATCGCCAACGTCTTCAGCCCCATGTACGCCAGGATCAACGGCAACTGGGCCTTCCAGCGTCCCGCCATAACCGCGAGAGACAATGCCAATGGGTCGACCCAAAAGGTCCACCAACAAAGTCCGCAAGGCTTGCGAAAACGGCGTTTTGCCCGTGCCACCGGCGGTCAAATTACCAATCGAGATCACAGGGATCGACAAAGCCTCTGGCTTAGCCTGTGCGATCCGTCGCGCGACGCTGGCCCCGTAGAGCGCGCCAAGGGACGATAGAAGCAGCCGCAGGATGGGTGCGGCATCGCGGCCATAACGTATGGTCCAAAAGGCAGGCGCTCTCATGCCTTAGTCCGTCCCAAAAGCGCAACGAGAGCCGCCACCGTATCGGCCATGGCGTGGCCACCTTGCGCAATCACGCCACGCGCAGCTTCGTTCAAGCGATCACGATGCGCTGGGTCACCTAACAACCCCGCCAAAGTCAAAGCGATACGATCGGAAGCATGATCGTCGAGAATGACCGCCCCATCTTGGTCTTCCAAAGCCTGATAGAGGTCGAGGAAGTTGCCGACAAAGCTGGCGCTGAAGACCGTCGAGCCAAGCTGCACGGGCTCCACCGGATTATGACCACCAATGCCGGGCTGTAGGCTACCCGCCACAAAGGTCACCGGTGCTAGCCTCATCGCCAACCCCAATTCGCCAAGCGTATCCCACAGCCAGACCGGGGTCTGGGGCCCCGGAACTTGCCCTGCCGAGCGGCGCACAGGCACCAAGCCCTTCTTGCGGCATTCAATCTCAACGTCTTGAGCGCGCTCGGGGTGACGCGGGGCCAAGATCAACAGCGCGTCGGGTGCCCCGTAGCACAAAGCAGCATGGGCCGCGAGCAGGACCGTTTCCTCCCCTTCATGGGTGGACGCTGCCAGCCAGACCTGGCGTGGCCCGAGTTTTGCCGCCAGCACCTTGGCTTCCTTGGCATTTACAATGGGCGCAGGGGCGGCAAGCTTGAGATTGCCGATGGTGCCAATCGGCCCCGTGCGAAACAGGCTGAGCGCTTCGAAGGTGCGCTTGTCGGCGGGCAACGCGACATCAAACAGGGAAAACAAAAGCTCTGCCGTCTTCGCCCTGCCCCGCCAACCCTTGACCGACCGCGCAGTCATGCGCGCATTGACCAAAGCTAGCGGTACGCCAGCCTCCTTCGCGGCCAACAATAAGTTCGGCCAAATCTCGCCTTCTACAAAGACGGCCAGATCGGGCTTCCAGCCGGCAATAAAAGCCTTGGTCGCGACGGGCGTATCAACCGGGACATAGCGATGCAGATCAGGAGCAGAAAGCTTGCGCGCCATAAGGTCAGCCGACGTCTTCGTGCCGCTCGTGAACAAAAAGGTTAGGCCGGGTTGAGCTTTGCGTAACTCTTGGGCCAAAGCATGGCCCACAATCGATTCCCCGACGCTGGCCCCATGGATCCAGACCAATTTGCCTTTCGGGCGCTCAATCGGGGCAGTGCCCAAACGCTCTCCAATCCGTGTCGGGTCCTCTCGGCCTTTAGCGGCGCGGCGCGACAAGACGCCCGGCATAAAGCGCGCCAGAAGCTGGGTGGCTATCCGATAGAGCGTCAATGAGAACGGCAGGTCCACTGTCACGCTGCGGCCTCTTCGATAGCGGCTGGCGGTGCAGGCTCAATCAGCGGGCCACCTACCAAGCGATCAGCCTCCTGCATGGCTTCGGTCAAGGCGATCTCCAAAGCCAGACGCGCGGCTTCCATATCGGCCTCGCTCGCTTTAGCGGGGATCTCAATGGCAGGCTTGTAAACGATCACGCCGCTTGAGAATAAAGGCGGCAAGTGGAAGCGGTCCCAGCTCTTGGCATAGCCTGCGCCCTTTACGGCAAAGGCCGAGGGTAAAAGCGGGACTTTCGCCATCTTCGCTACCCGGACTGCCCCAAGCTGGGCACGCATACGTGGGCCGCGCGGCCCGTCTGGCGTAATCCCGACGCAGCCACCTTTTGAGGCATGGCTGAGCATCTGGCGAAACGCCTGCAATGCGCCCTTATCTTCGGTCTCGCCATCGGCTTTCTTTTTCGACGATGACCCCCGCACCACCGTGCGGCCCACCAGTTCGGCGGCGCGCGCCACAAACTGGCCATCGGGCGACAAAGAGATCAGCATCAGCATTTTTTGAACATCGGTCGGCCAGATCGAATGCGCACCCATGATGCGCGAATGCCAATAGCACCAGACAACGCCCTTACCGGACTTCCAGACAGGCTCTGCATTCTCTTGCCCGACAATTGTCCACCGCGTTGTGCCGCGCACCAAGGCCATCCAAGCAGCCAGAAAGCCCGCAAAAAACCACTGGACGGGTGAAGAACGAAAGAAGGCGCGCGAGAGTTTTTTGCTCATAGTCCCCGTTCCATAGCGAGCGTTGCGCCTTAAGGCGAGTGCGCGGGCGCCACAGCTAAGGCTTGCATGGCAACGCGGGCCTGCCTAGATGCGATCCGATTAGCCGAAAAGACGCGCCCGTGCCCAAATTTGACCTGACAACACCTGAACGCCGCAAAGCCGCTGAAGATGATTATTGGTGGAACGACCACGCCTTCTTGCGCGCGCGCTTTCAAAACAAATATCAAATCAGCCCGCGCATGTGGCGTACAAACCAGCCCAGCCCCAAGCAATTGGCGGAGTGGAAAGAGTTTGGCATCAAGACCATCGTCAATCTGCGCGGCGATACCGACGCCAGCTTTACCGTCTTGGAAAAAGAGGCTTGCGAGCAATTAGGCCTCAACCTTGTGTTCTTGCATAGCGAGAGCCGCGGCGCGCCCTATCCTGAGCGCCTGCTCGAGGCCAAAAAAGCCTTTGAAACCATGGAATACCCTGCCCTTATGCATTGTAAGTCCGGTGCCGACCGCGCGGGCACCATGGCTGTATTTTATCTCAATCAGATCGAAGGCGTACCGCTTGAAGAAGCGCGCAAGCAATTGAGCTTCAAATATCTCCACATCAGCGCCGCCAAAACCGGCATTCTCGACTTCTTCTGGGCCGAATGGGCCAAGATCGAAGCGACAGGCCGCATCGACTTCTGGACCTGGCTCACAACCGAGTATGACCGCGACGACCTCAAAGCCCGCTATAAGCCTCAAGCTGCGTGGAGCTGGATTGTCGATAATATTTTGAAGCGGGAATAGAGGCCGCGCACAATTGGTTCAAAGTTCACCGGATCCAACGGATCACATCCAATAACGTGGCCAAAGCGCTCGCAACATAAGTCCCTGCTGCAGCCTTTAGAACCTGCCGGGCATTGGCGAGATCGTCACCGTGCAAAAATCCGCCATGCTCCAATACAGGCAAAGCGCGCTTGAAACTGGCATCGATTTCCATCGGCAAGGTCAGCACATGCATCAACACCCGCCCACTCATGAGCACGACAAGGGCACCGATTTGCAGCATCGCGATCACGGGCGACTTGATGATAATGCCAATCAACGGAATGGATATCAGCATCCAAAATGCCACCTTGTCGAGCCCCGCCAGCCCCCCAGCCCATTTGGTGCGTGTCACCAAGAATGCGTCACCGTCGCGGTGCTGGACGGCGTGGCCAACTTCGTGGGCGGCCACTGCCACAGCCGTCACCGAGCGGCCTGTGAGGTTGTTGGGCGACAGCCGCACAACCCGCGCGATCGGGTCATAATGATCTGTTCCTGCCGGTGTTTCTTCTAAGCCAACATCAGCCAAACCAGCTTCATCAAGCAAGTGCCGGGCAAGTTCGCCCCCAGTGCCGGGAAAATCCGGTCTGTCGGCGCCGTGGCGCGCCATAACGCTCTTGACCCAGTATTGAGGGCCGAAAATCAAGGCCAGAAGCGCGAGTATCCCAAGGATGATCAAGATTGGCATGATTTCAATTTAGACCAAACATCCCAAATTGGAAATCACGGATACAACAAGGCCCTGCGCGCCGCGCCCTATCGCTCTGTCGTCAAGATTATTGGGTCTTCTCGGCGGCATCTCTAGCGGCGTCAGTCTTGCGCCCAACCTTGTCAGCTGCTTCCTTGGCATCGGCCGCAGCATTATCAACTGCCGTACCGACATTTGTGGCGGCGTCAGAGGCAGCGTTACCGACATCCTCAGCCGAAGTAACGGTGGCAGCACCCGCATCTTGAGCGGCAGCTGCGGCATGGTCACCCGCTGCTGCGGCTTCGTTTTTCGACTTGTCAGAGCAGGCAGCGAGTGAAACGGCGAGCAAGCCTATGCAGGCTAAAAGCTTGTTGTTCATTTTAGTGTGTCCCGATGTTTAACAGGCTGGGCCGAGGGCGAAGCAATGACTCAACGCCCAGCGCGCGAAACCGTTCCCTTGGTGTAAGGCTTGGCACCATCTCCTATGCCGCTGCTGACAGCCAAATTTGCGCAAACAGAATTGTCGAGTGGCTTTAAAGTGAGCAAAGCGAAGCTTTGAACCGTTCCAAAGCAAAAGTCTTGCAATCAAGCCCTCAACAAAATCCCGCAAATCGACTCAAGCCCAGCCCGATCTTCTTCGTCAAACGCTGCGAGCTCAATGGAATCGACGTCCAACACGGCGGCCAAGGTGCCAGCGGCATCAAACACCGGCACGACGATCTCGCTGTTGGAGCGGCTATCGCACGCGATATGGCCCGGAAAGGCGTGGACGTCTTTGACTAATTGGGTTTGGCCTGATGCCGCCGCCGCGCCACAGACGCCGCGTCCGAACGGAATGCGCAAGCAGCCCAATGTGCCTTGATAGGGCCCGACTACCAGTTCCGTCGGCTTCAAGGGATCGACCACGTAAAAGCCCGTCCAGAAAAAGCGCGGGCCAAAGGCCTGTACCAAGAGGCTGACGGCGGTGGCATAGCGCGCGGTGTGGCTGGTCTCGCCTGCCACAACAGAAGCAATCATCGCCTCGACCTCGCGGTAGCGAGCGGGTTTTTCGAGCGGTAAATCGTCGGGGGAAAAGGTTTCGGCCATGGCGGCTATCTATGGGCGTTGCGCGCCAATTGCCAGTGGCACCCGCAAAAAGTCTCAGTCTTTGAAGCGGTAGAGATGGCCCGTCACCTGACACAAAGTCTCAAACCCTAGGGCGCGCAAAATCGGCTCGCTTGTTGGCAAGGCCTCGGAAAACACCCACTTGCAGCCCATCTCTGCCGCCGCCTGCACCCGGGCATGCACAACAGGTCGGTAAAAGCCGCGACGGCGGAAATCTGGATGGCTCGCCCCGCCATAGAGGCCTGCAAAGCCGCTGCCCTCGGTGCGGGTCAAGCGGCCCATTGCGACGGGTTGGCCTTCAAACTCGGCAAGCCAAAACGGCTCTTTTTCTAAAGCACGTCTGAGCAAATCCTCAGGCGTCTTATCCCAATTGTTTCCAAAGGTTTGCAGCGCCAAGTTAAAGCAATGCGTGGCCTGCTCCAGCGTGTGGATTTTCGCAATTTTCAGGCCCGGTATCGGTGCCGCCGGCCCTAAATCAGAGGCGCGGACCAGAATTGTCTCGGTCGGCTGGCGCTCAAATCCTGCAGCTCCCAAGGCTTGGGCGAGGCCTGCTGGTTCGTCATGGGAATAGAGCTTCCACTCAAGGTCCTCCGCCCCAGCGGCCCTTGCTAGTGCAAGCTCGGCCTCAACGGTCTCTTCATAGGAGGGCGCGTCAATATCCTGCCAGATGATCTGGCCATGATCGCGGGTCACATGTTCTGTCTGTGCCCAGCTGGAGGGCAAAGCGGCACCATCAGGCCGTCGGCGCTGACCGAGGTCAAAGGCTGCAAGCATGGATGAGGCGGGCATTATTTCAACGTTGCCAGTCGTCCAAACTGGCTGGTCAAGACGACATCAACCGGGGCCGCCAGCGCTTCTAGCTTGGACTCTGATGCCCCATTGACCAGATACACCACATGAAGCTGCGTCTTAGTCGGGTCTGCCGCAGGCTTGAGCGTAAAGGTCATGGTGGCCTTCACGGCCATCCCTTGCAGTGGGCCAAAGCCGCCCTCAATCCGCAAGGCTTTGCCGGGAATGGCCATCAGGACGCGCGCATGCTCTACCCCGCCATTGGGCCAAGCCTCACACCAGCATCCGCCGGGCCGCACGTCTAAACTTAGGTTCTTGGCTTCGCCCGAATAGGTGTGACCAGAGGACCACCAAGCCGCAACATCGACGAGGTTTTTCCACGCGTCGGCCGGGACACCCGCCAGCTCGACATCATAGACCAAAGCCATCTGGCTCGACGAAGCGGATTGAACGCCAGCTAAGGCGGAGTTAGCACTGAGCAGCCCGAGGGCGACACCTAACCAAATCCGCAT
>JBEAVQ010000059.1:0-17094 GCA_041160865.1 Pseudomonadota bacterium
GGACTTTGGCGGCGATCACGCGGTCGTGCCGCGCCGTTTGATCCATGCTTATGGCGAGCCCAGCGCTTGGACCATTTTGATTGCTGAGAGCAGAGGCCTTACAGTGGAAGGGCTGGGCGATATCGTCGCCACGTTATTTGTTGATGATTCCGGTGCCAGTTTGGTCGAGCGTGGCGAGGCGTGGCGATATCCTTTCCCGTCTGCGGATGCCAGCGCTGATAGCCTTGAAGCCAGCGACGAGATCAAGGCACCGTTACCTGGAAAAATCGCGATGCTTCATGCTGAAGCCGGACAAAAAGTCACAAAAGGCCAAGTGCTGGTCGTGTTAGAAGCCATGAAGATGGAGCATGCTTTGGCCGCAAGCCGCGACGGCGTGATCGCTGAAACCTATGTTCAAGAGGGACGCCAAGTCAAAGCGGCCGACGTCTTGATCCGCCTTGTCGCACAAGAGGTCGTGGCGTGAACGCGGCATTACTCACCGTATTAATGGCAGCTGCGGGCACGGCGCTCTTGGCCTTTGTTGGATTCCGCCTTGGACTGAGCGTGGATCGCAGGATCAAAGATAATAGCGAAGTGGTAAAGGCTGTTCAGGCACATTCTGGCCTTCAGGCGGAGTTTGACGTTCTGATTTCGCACAACCAAAGGTCCGCTGTGGCCTGTGGCACTGATAAAATGGGCTATGTGGTGACGGTTTTAGGCGATAAGCTCTTGGTTCGAAGTCTTGATCAGGCGAAAATTATGGTCATCGCAGAAGATCGTCTGCATATCTCTTTTCCCGACTTTGGCTTTGAGCCCGTCTATATTCAGGCTAATGCCAATGAAATACAGCAAGCGTTAGCAAGTCTAGGAAGAGGTACTTCCACATGAACCTACCTGATCCGGTCACCTGGGCGATCCCGTTGTTTGGTGTCCTTGTGGTCGCAGAAATGCTGCGCGCCCGTCGCGCCGACGACGTGACTTATGAAGCCAAGGATGCTGCGGCCAGCATGACAATGGGCTTTGGTAACACGGTCGCCAAATTGCTAACTGGGGGTCTGGCGGTTGCTCTGATTGCTTATGTGCACCAGTTTCGCCTGTTCGACATTGGTTATGCTGCATGGGCCTTTGTTGCTTGCTTTTTTTTAGAAGACCTCACCTATTATTGGTTTCACCGCATAAGCCACGAAAGGCGTTGGTTTTGGGCAAGCCATGTGGTTCATCACACCTCGCAGCATTATAATTTGTCGACCGCCTTACGGCAGACGTGGACAGGGTCGATTGGCGGCACTTTTATCTTTTGGCTACCCATGGCCTGGATCGGCTTTCCGCCGCTTATGATCGCCTTTTTCTCAGGGCTCAGCCTTGTTTATCAATTTTGGATCCATACCGAGGCAATTGGTCGTATGGGACCTTTGGAATTGGTCTTGAACACACCTAGCCATCACCGGGTCCATCACGCTACCAATCCGCGCTATCTAGACTCCAATTATGCGGGCGTCTTGATCATTTGGGACCGACTGTTCGGCACATTTGTTGAGGAAACTAAGGCCGATAAGCCCATTTATGGCGTGGTTTCGAACATACATACGTTCAATCCGTTCCGGATCGCGTTTCATGAGTGGATAGGCATGGCGCGCGACGTAGGGCAGGCCAAGACCTGGCGCGAGAAGCTCAAATTCGCTTTTGGACCGCCGGGCTGGAGCCCCGACGGATCACGCCCAACCAGCGCCAGCCTGAAGGCGGCTTGGCGAGCGAAACAAGGGCAAGAATTACCCTGATCGCAGGCCCTGTTCGTTTGTTCACTTTGGTATAGTTCCCGTAACATGGCCATTCACATCATCAAGCTTTGCGTCGGTGCGCAATCTATTCAAGACTTGCTGGATTGGCATGATCATCAGGCGTTTACCCGCTTAAGCCTTGGCCTTGATCCACGCCCAGTCTGCGACACGCGCATGTCGCCAAAGCGCCGCGATGAGGTCCTAAAAGGCGGCTCACTCTATTGGGTGATAAAGGGGCAGGTCCTTGTCCGCCAAGAGATTGAGGATATCATCACGCTCGACGATGCGGACGGACGCTCGCGCTGCGAAATTGTCCTCAAACATTTCCATGTTCAAACCGTACCCCAGCGTCGGGCGGCCTTCCAAGGCTGGCGGTATCTGGCACCAAAAGACGCGCCCGCCGACTTGACCCTTGTGTCAGGCGGCGACGATTTGCCCGAACCCCTTCGCAAAGAATTATTGGACCTTGGGGCGTGGTAAATTCAGTCTAGTCCGCGATTATCAATCAAACGGGTCTTGCCAAGCCACGCAGCTACTAAGATGCGGGCGGGGTGACCAGGGTGCCAAGGCTCTAGTGTCTGGCTATGACACACTTCCAGATAATCGATGGGTCCAAAGCCAACAGCAAGAAGATGCGCCTTGGTTTGCTCCAGCACGTTTGCAAGGGTTTCAGGAGCCTGGGTGAGTGTCTCGGCAATTTTGTCGAGCGCTTGCTTTAGATTTGGTGCGATCTCGCGTTCAGCCGCAGACAGATACGCATTGCGCGACGACAGCGCGAGGCCGTCGGCTTCTCGATGAGTTGGCGCTGGCGCGATCTCGATCTTCAAGTCCAGATCGCGCACCATGGTGCTGATGACCTGCAATTGCTGCCAGTCCTTCTCACCAAAGACTGCGATGTCAGGATCGACTTGCAAGAATAATTTCGCCACCACAGTTGCGACACCCCCAAAGAAATGCGGGCGAAATGCGCCTTCAAGCCTTGCTGCGACAGCGCCTGGAACGACGCGGGTTTGAAAGCCTTCTGGATAAAGCTCTGCCACATGTGGGGCATAAAGCGCGTGACAACTAATGGCTTTGAGGCTCTCGATATCGGCTGCTTCTTGTCTAGGATAGCGCGCCAAATCTTCATGGGGCGCGAACTGCGCCGGATTGACGAAGATCGACGCGATCACGACGTCGGCGGATGCCTTTGCCTGCTCAATCAAGGCCAAATGCCCGGCGTGCAGGGCACCCATCGTTGGGACTAGAGCGATCTTTTTACCGTTCCGCCGCCAATTTGATACCAAAGTGCGCAAGTCTGCTCTGGTCCGCACAATCGACAAGGACGACATGACTCTCTCCAAAACAACGACTTAACGAAGATTGCTGGCCTTTAGGCTGTAGAATCGCTGTGACGCCGCCTTAAACCCCTCTTTACCACGTCGCGCTAGGGTTTTTGACATGAACCAGTTGAGCCGAACTTTTAAATTATCTTCTACCGCCTCACTTTGGGGCGCACTGGGTGCGTTGTGTTTTAGCACCAGCGCCTTGGCGCAGTCTGCAGGCGCTTTTGCGACCAGCCCCTATGGCCCGTTGCTTCCATCAGCAAAGCCCACAGCCGTGCCGGCTATTATTACCAAACCGTTGGAACCAGAACTTCAAATGACTAGCAGCGATAGCCAAGTTCTGCCGATTCTGATGTTTCGCGGTAAGCCTGCAGCACCTTTGCCAAGGCCTGCTGTGGTTTCGATGGTTCCAGTGGCAATCGCCTTGTCTGCCGAAGCCCCCAAGCAGGCTCCTGTTGCGGTTGCTCCAACTCCAGCTCCTGTCCTTCACGTGGCGAGCCAGCCCGCCGGAAAGGCCAAAGCTGCTAAGGCTGCCGGTCCCTTCAAACGCATCTGGCGCGATACCAAAAAATCAGTTGTGCAAGACATTCCAGAAGCCTTGGCCGATGCTTTGCCTTGGGTAGATCGTGGCGAAAAGGATGAGCCGATTGAACAGGTGTTAGCGCGGGTATCCTCCGATCTAAGCCGCGCCTCTACAAAAGATCCTGAGTGGATTAACCCCGCTGAGAGCGAACTGCGTGTGCTATCTAAGCGCCTTGCTACTCTGGCCGAGCCACCGAGCAATGGCACCCCAAGCGCGGCTGTTGGGTCGATGCCAGAACAAGATAAAGTTAATCGGCCATTTCGTCCCAGACCGATTTGGCCAGGTGCTTCAGGTCGTCCTGAAATGCAATCCCGACCGACCGCATTGGTAACTGGCAGCATAATCCAACAAGGCCCCGAGGCAATTGGACAGCGCTTGCCACTACCTACCGATTGGGTTGACGAACTAGAAGCGCCCCCCAAGCCCCCGGTGCAGCAGGTTGTAGCGAAGCGGCCAAAACGGCCTTCAAAATAGTCCACAATTTTTGGGCGCTTGGCTGCTGCGCTTGCCAATTGGCAAGGCAGGCGAAACTGGCGAAAACAACCTTCAGGTCTCGGCCCTAACCAATTGGGCAAGAAGGCACGGGGGGTGCGATCTTGGGTCACGTCATTGTCGTGGGAAATGAAAAGGGCGGCGCTGGAAAATCGACCTTGTCGGTTCATATTGCGGTTGCTTGCGCGATTTCTGGGCTGAAAGTAGCCGCACTCGATCTTGATCGGCGGCAACGTACTTTTGAGCGTTATTTTGAAAATCGGGCACGATGGTCCAATTCTAACGACGCTGATTTACCTACACCTGACTTCTTTTTCTTAGGTAAAGCGGCGGCGGAACGTCGCGATGAGGCTGCGGCTGAGGAAACAGCTGCTACACAAGCGCTGATTGCCCAAATGCGGGACAGCCACGATATTGTGATTATTGATGCACCGGGCGCCGATACGCCGGCGTCGCGCGCCGCCCATGCCTGTGCCGATACATTGGTTACCCCGTTAAACGACAGCTTTATTGACTTCGACCTTTTGGCGGAAATTGATCCTGTGACGGGCGATGTTGGCAAACCCAGCGTTTATGCGGAAATGGTTTGGGATGCACGCAAGCTGAAGGCAGCTTTAAAAGGTAAGCCGATTGATTGGGTGTTGATGCGCAACCGCCTTTCGCCGCTCGATGCCAAGAATAAGCGCCGTGTTGGTGATGCATTGGCCGCTTTGGCCCAGCGTATCGGCTTTCGCGTTGCGCCTGGCCTGTCTGAGCGGGTGATTTATCGCGAAATGTTCACAGCAGGCCTTACTCTGCTGGATCTAACCGATGAAGGGGCTACAGCTTCTTTCACCTTAAGCCACGTCGCCGCCCGACAAGAACTGCGCGATTTAATGCTGGCCCTCAAACTTCCAAATATTAAGGGTACAGCCGCGATCGGTTTTTAGGGGCTCTCACGCAACTAGATGGCCTTAGGGCATGGGCGCGCCGCGCGACGCCACCAGAATTTGATACCATTCATCCGGGCTCAAGTGAATTTTGGACACTTCGCGGGTTTGCAAAATGCGTTGCGGATTTTGTGTGCCGACTAGAGCGATTGGCTCGCTTGGGTGTGCCGCGACCCACGCATAAGCAACTGAAGTGCGTGAGACACCATGTGTTGTAGCGACCTCATCTAATGCTCCAATCACTGCCTTGGTGCGGGTCTCGTCGCCATCTTTTGCCAAGCGACCACCTCCCAATGGCGACCAAGCCAAAATAGAGGCACCGATCTCCATTGCCAAGTCCAAGGTCCCGTCGGTCATGGCGTCGAGCGCGAGGGGCGAGAATTCTGGCTGGAAAGAGACAATGTCGGTGTTGAGATGGGCACTTAAAGCGCGCGCTTGGGCCACGGTGTAGTTCGAGATCCCGAAGGTACGGATTTTGCCCGCTTGGATCAAATGATCGACCGCGCGCGCTATTTCTGCAGGATGGGTCAAAAGGTCCGGGCGATGGATCTGCCAGAGGTCCAATACGTCAGTGTTGAGGCGGCGCAGAGAAGCTTCGCACGCATTGACCAGATAATCATAGCTGGAATTGTAAGGCGTTGGCGGAATGATGCCGCCCTTACTGGCCAGCACCATCTTGGACCGCAGGCTTGGTGCTTGCTTGAACACCTCGCCCAACAAGGCTTCGGCATCGCCAAAGCCAACTTGTGGGTTCTTGAAGCCATAAATGTCGGCTGTGTCGAAGAAATTAATGCCGGCTTCAAAGACCGATTCGACCAGTTGTTGCGCGGCCTTCACTTCAATGCCAGCAAAACGCCACATGCCCCAGCCGAGGCTGGTGATCATCAAGTCGCTTTTGCCAAGACGGCGCAGGTTTGTTGGTTCCATTGAAGACATTGGCACTTTTTCTTTCTCGGGTGGCGGAGATCGTCAGAGCCAGTCTTCTAGCCCAACTTGCAATAGCCTCGCTAGCCATGCCATGTCACAGGCTGCATAAAGACTGAACCTCCTCAGGGGGAGGGGCAATTGGGGGAAGAATGATGCGCCGGCGTTGGATGCTCTTGGCACTAACAGGGATTGCTTTGGCGCCGGTGGTCGCTTGGCCCACACCTGCTCCTGTTAGCCATCCCTATTTTGCGGAGCTGGAGCCAGCAGCAGTTGAAAACATCGCCCATGGCGGCGGTCAAGGTCATGCACCACCCAACACCTTGGAAGCCCTACAATTGGCGGATGCAATGGGGGCGGATGTGCTGGAAATTGATTTGCAGATCACCAAAGACGGCGTTTTAGTTCTGCATCATGATGACACTTTGGATCGAATAACCGACATGAAGGGCCCAATTGCCGCCAAGACGTGGGCTGAGTTGCAAAAGGCTGATTCCGGCTATCACACAGTCATCGAGGGGCAGTCGTTTCGAGGTAAGGGGATTAAGATCGCCCGACTAGAGCAGGCATTTACGCGCTTCCCGTCCAAGCGTTGGGTTATTGAGATCAAGAATGACAATGAAGCTGCCAGTAACCGCTTATGCGCGCTCATCAGTCAGTTTGAAGAAACCAATCGCGTGATTGTCGCTTCCTTTCATGATGGCGCGATGAAGACGTTTCGTAAGGTTTGTCCAAAGGTTGCCACCGCCTATTCAGGTGATGAAGTGCGGCTCTTTCTGATCTTCTCACACTTACGTCTGTCCCGGTTTGTCCAATCGCCGGGTGTGGCGCTACAAATACCTACTTCTGCTGCTGGCTTTGATCTGACCGACCCACACTTTGTTAGAACGGCGAAGTTGCGCGGCCTTAAAGTGCAGTATTGGACCATTAATGATCCCAAATTGATGCGCCATCTGGTCGAGCTGAAAGCCGATGGAATCATGACTGATTATGTGGATCGCGTAAAGCAGGCTACACCTTCCGCACGCCCTTAGAGGTTGACGCGGGCTGTGCTACAAAAAATTCTTCGCGCGTGGATTAGGAACGATAATTTTATGGGAAAAACAGCTCTCATCGCGCACGCGGCCTGCTTTGAACACCGCCCACCTGCAGGACATCCAGAATCGCCAGAGCGCCTGCGCGTTGTCTTAGAAGCTTTGACTGAGGCAGCCTGCCCCGATTTACTTCGTGTCGAGGCCCCACTAGGCCAGATCGATGATATTGCCCGGGTGCACCCGGCTGCTTTGATTGAACAGATCATGCGCCTTGAGCCAGCTGCGGGCGGTCGCAGCCGCCAACTCGACCCAGATACTTATTTATCTACCGGCTCGATTGAGGCGGCGAGGCGCGGTGTTGGTGCAGTTATTGCCGGCGTTGACGGGGTTATGATGGGTACCTTTGAGCGGGCGTTTTGTGCCACCAGGCCCCCTGGCCATCATGCAGAAGCCAACACGCCCATGGGCTTTTGTATCTGGAATTCTGCCGCCATTGCAGCTCTTTATGCGCGGGAAACTTATGGGCTCAGGCGCGTGGCGGTCGTGGATTTTGACGTGCATCATGGCAATGGCAGCCAAGAACTGGCCGAGCGTGACGCTGACTTCTTCTACGCCTCAATCCATCAGGGTGGCATTTATCCAGGCTCTGGTCTGGCTGAGGAAACCGCAGCGGGCAATTTGGTGAACGTGCCCGTTCCGGCGGCAACAGCAGGCCCTGCTTGGCGGGCAGCCGTTGAAAGTAAAATCCTGCCAGCCTTGCTCGCCTTTAAGCCTGAAATTGTAATTGTTTCCGCCGGTTTTGACGGCCATCGTTTGGATCCCTTGGCTGGCCTCAACCTCGAAACAGATGATTATCGTTGGATCACTGAACGATTACTGGACGTCTCGCAGGGAAAACTTGTATCGACGCTTGAGGGCGGCTACCACTTGCAGGCATTAGCGGCATGTGTGCTGGCACATGTACAGACATTACAAAACTACAAATCACGCTCTGGGGGCGTAACAGCGGGTGTTTGAAACTAAATTAGACGATCTAGGATCACAGGCTGATTCCCGTGTCGCGCCGCGGCCAGCGCCACCTATTGCCTCAAGTGATACACCAATGATCGTCATCGCGCGTCACGGCAAGCCAGCCTTGAATCGGCATATCTGGATCAACGCGGCGCAATATCTTGATTGGTGGGCCAAGTATGATGCCGGTGGCCTTGCTGCAAATCAGATTGTTCCGAACGGACTACTTCAGGCCTTGCAGGCGTGCAAGACTGTCGTGTCGTCCAGCCTGCGCCGCGCGCAAGAGACAGCTGAGATGGCGGCCCCAGGGCGCGATTTGATCATTGAACCGCTCTTTGTGGAAGCGCCACTCCCGCCTCCAGCTCTGCCAGACTTTATCTTGTTCCGGCCGCGCTTCTGGGGCGTCGTGTCCCGTATTACTTGGTTTTTTGGCAACCATCGCGGCCAAGAGAGCCGGGTAGACGCAGAAATTCGGGCCAAAAAGGCTGCAGATTGGCTAATCGAAGAAGCGCATCGGTCGGGGAGTGTCGGGCTGTTGGCACATGGATGGTTTAACCGCATGATGCGGCCGCATTTATTGGCCAGTGGCTGGGTGTGTGTTTACGACGGGCGCGATTCCCATTGGTCCCACCGGGTTTATCGGCCCAAGCCGAATTGAAGTGACACGGCTTTCACAAGCTAGCTTGCCGCATTTAATCCTCTTGCCTCGTTGCCCACGTAAGCTGCACAGTCTAGGAAGAAATCGTTAGAGGGATGTCGTAATGTCGGTTGAACCAGAAACCATGCAGACAGCACTTGCAGAGTTAAGTTTCGAGGCTGCCTTAGAAGAGCTTGAGGCTTTGGTCGCCAAGTTAGAATCTGGTCAGGCAAGCTTGGAAGACTCGATTAGCCTTTATGAACGTGGGGCGCTTCTCAAAGCGCACTGCGAGGATCGGTTGAAGCGCGCACAAATGCGGGTTGATCAAATTGTTGAAAGCCCACAAGGTGTTAGCCTTGAAGCTGCACGAATTGGATAGGGTCTAAGGGCATGGACCTATCGGTCGATCTTGAAACGCGACTTGAGGAAACGGCTGACCGGATCACGGTTGCACTGGATACGTTGATTCCGCGTGTGCAGGGGCCTGAGGCCAGATTGATGAGTGCGATGCGTTATGCCGCATTAGGTGGCGGTAAGCGTTTGCGGCCATTCCTCGTGCTTGAGACCGGCCGGCTTTTTGGTGTCGATGAGCGCTGCTTGTTACGCGTCGCAGCGGCGCTTGAGTGCATCCATACCTATTCCCTCATCCATGATGATTTGCCGTGCATGGACGACGACGATTTGCGTCGCGGTCGGCCAACGGTTCACATCGCCTATGATGAAGCAACGGCCGTGTTGGCGGGCGATGCGCTTTTGACCATCGCGTTTGAGATCTTGGCTGATCCCCAAACCCACGCCGATCCCAATATTCGGATTGCCTTAGTTGGTCGTTTGGCAGAAGCCTCTGGTGCTCGTGGCATGGTTGGCGGGCAAATGATGGATATGATCGCGGAAGAATTGGGCGATGATATTGCCGCCGTAACCCGGATGCAGCGCCTCAAAACTGGAATGCTGATTACCTATGCGGTCGAAGTGGGTGCGCTCATGGGCCGTGCCAGCGATGAGGCCAAGAATGCCTTATCGGCCTATGCGCATGATTTAGGGCTGGCCTTTCAGATCACGGATGACATTCTGGATGCTGAAGGCATTACTGAAGAAGTCGGAAAAGCTGTTGGTAAGGATGCGGACAAAGGAAAAGCCACATTTGTGAGCCTTTTAGGCCTTGATGGCGCCAAACAGCGGGTTACTTTACTGGCTGATCAAGCGCGTGGGCACTTATCTATGTTTGGTGCACGGGCTCAATTTCTGAACCAAATCATCGACACGATTACACAACGTCGTGCATAAGATTGACAGCCCAAAATAGAATAAACCAGAGCTACATCGCTCTGTTTGAACCTAAAAGAATAGAAACAGATGCCGCCTCTCACGCCCGCTCTCGACAAAATCAAATCCCCAAAAGACCTTAAAAGTCTGAACATTGGTGAGTTGCGCGAAGTAGCCGACGACCTGCGTCTTGAAACGATCGACGCGGTTTCGGTTACCGGCGGACATTTGGGGGCAGGCTTAGGCGTTGTGGAGCTTACCGTCGCTCTGCATCATGTCTTGGACACGCCCAAGGATATCTTGATCTGGGATGTTGGCCATCAGGCCTATCCGCACAAGATTTTGACGGGGCGGCGCGACCGTATCCGCACACTACGCCAAGGCGGTGGCCTATCTGGCTTCACCAAGCGAACTGAGAGCGACTATGACCCGTTTGGTGCGGCACATGCCGCAACCTCAATCTCGGCGGCATTAGGCTTCTGCGCGAGCCGGGACTTGCAGGGGAATGACAATGTTGTGGTCGCCGTTATTGGTGACGGCTCGATAACCGCCGGCATGGCTTATGAAGCCATGAATAAGGCGGCCGAGACCAGTAAGCGGCTGATCGTGATCTTGAACGACAATGATATGTCGATTGCTCCACCCGTTGGCGGCATGAGCCATTATCTTGCGCGCTTAGTGTCTGGCACGGGCTATCGGACGCTTCGTAAGGTCGGCAAGCAAGCGGCGTCTGTCTTCCCAAAACCTCTGCAAGAGGCGGCCCGTAAAGCTGAAGAATTTGCCCGTGGCATGGCAACTGGCGGCACCTTCTTTGAGGAGCTCGGTTTCTATTATGTCGGCCCAATCGATGGCCACGACCTAGAAGCTTTGGTGCACGTCCTGGAAAACGCGAAAAAGATCGAAGACCGGCCGGTTCTGGTTCATGTCGTCACGCAAAAGGGCAAGGGCTATTTGCCAGCCGAAGCCGCCGATGACAAATATCATGGCGTGGTCAAGTTCAATGTAGTCACCGGTGAACAGGCCAAGTCAAAACCCAATGCGCCCAGCTATACCCGTGTCTTTGCCGATGCCTTGGTGAAACTGGCCGATGCCGATGACAAGATCGTCGCCATCACTGCAGCCATGCCATCAGGCACCGGCTTGGATGTGTTTGGCAAGGCATTTCCGGGCCGTACCTATGATGTTGGCATTGCCGAACAGCATGCCGTGACCTTTGCGGCTGGCCTTGCTGCTGATGGCATGAAGCCCTTTGCCGCGATTTATTCCACCTTCCTCCAGCGCGGCTATGACCAAGTCGTCCATGATGTGGCGATTCAATCCTTGCCCGTGCGCTTCGCGATGGACCGCGCTGGTCTCGTTGGCGCGGATGGTCAGACCCATGCCGGCACTTTTGATATCGGCTTTATGGGAGCATTGCCCGGCATGGTTTTGATGGCCGCCGCCGATGAGGCAGAGTTGGCCTTGATGACGGCGACTGCTGCGGCAATCGACGACCGACCCAGTGCTTTCCGTTACCCACGCGGTGAGGGCGTTGGCGTTGAAATTCCGCAGATCCTAACGCCTCTAGAGATCGGCAAAGGCCGTATCGTGCGCGAGGGCGGTACCGTTGCCATCCTGTCCTTTGGCACGCGCTTGACCGAAAGCCTGCTGGCTGCAGAGCAGCTTGCCGCCATGGGGCTTCCCACCACGGTTGCCGACGCGCGCTTTGCAAAGCCTTTGGACCATGACCTCATCCGTCAATTAGCGCGCCATCATGAGGTGTTGATCACGATTGAAGAGGGCGCTGTCGGGGGCTTTGGAGCTTTTGTACTGCAATTCCTTGCTACGGATGGCCTGTTAGATCGTGGCCTGAAAGTGCGCACCCTGACTTTGCCAGACATATTCCAAGAGCATGACAAGCCC
This sequence comes from Pseudomonadota bacterium, assembly GCA_041160865.1. Classification (GTDB taxonomy): domain Bacteria; phylum Pseudomonadota; class Alphaproteobacteria; order Caulobacterales; family Aquidulcibacteraceae; genus Aquidulcibacter. Next base: position 11,861 of record JBEAVQ010000059.1, read on the forward strand.
GAGTTGCAATATCGCCTCGCCGGTCTCGATGCTGAAGGGGTCGTGCAGACCGTGCTGCAGGCTTTGGGGCGCGATGCCAAAGTCAGCGACGGAGGCTTACGGGCTTAACGCCCGCTCGATTTTACAGCCTAGACCTTGATGAAGATGTTCTTGCGGTAAAGCAGCCACATCAAGAATAGCCACAATCCGATAAAGCAAATAGCAAACAAGAGCGACGTATTCATCGGGCTCGCCAAGGGTGCAAACACGCCCTCATAAATCGTGACTTTGAGCGAGATGAGGCTGCCGTCCGGGGCGGTGCTGCCCGGCACCATATTCAAGAACCGCCCTAACATGCCCGAGCCCACAAACAATGCCAGAGCATTAACGCCAAAGATCACAAAAGGCTTCGTCCACCAAATGCTGCCTTTTATGTCGATCAGCCAATAGCATACGCCCAAAACACACATGGCCAAACCCGACATGAAGACAGCATAAGAGGATGTCCAAATCGGTTTGTTGATCGGGAAAATGCCGCCCCACATCCAACCAAGGGTCAGCAGGATAAAGCCCCACACCAACATCTCCGCCACTTTGGCATCGTTAGATTTTGTCGATTGGATTAATTGACCCGTCAGCACTCCAAAAAGACACGTCGCGGTGGAGGGGAGGGTGGAGAGAAGGCCCTCGGGATCGAAGTGGGGTGAGCCCTTCCACATATGGGGGCCGAGGACGAGGCGATCGATCAGGCCCGAGAAATTGCCTTCAGGAGAAAGGTCTCCACGCCCACCCACGATCATTATGGCCCAATAGCCCAAGAGAAGCGCAAAGGCGGCAATTAATAACCCACGTGGGCGGAGCCATAGAAAGAGGATGGAGGCAAAGAAAAAGCAAAGTGCTAAACGCTGCAAGACGCCCATAATGCGCATGTCGCCAATGTGGATCCAATCTCCCTTAATCCAATTATAAAATGGGAAAAGTGCGAGAAACAGACCTAGGCCAAACAGGGCCGCGGTGCGACGTACCAGCTGCAGGTAAAGGTCAAAGCCCGCTTGTCCGGCTATCCGCCGACGTTCAAGTGCTATCGGGATGGCGATGCCCATGATGAAGATGAAAAATGGGAAGATGGTGTCTGTGAAGGTCCAACCATGCCAAGCCGCATGCTCTAAAGGCGGATAGATCGCACTCCACGTTCCTGGATTATTAACCAGCACCATCGCGCCAATGGTAGCGCCGCGGAAAACATCGAGTGAAATGAGGCGGTTGGCCGGTAAATACATGAGGTTCAGAACTCAGAGATTCAGGTTGAGCGGCGAGGCGCAACCCCGGAAAGTCAGCCTAGGTCGCATAGATTGCTTGGCTCAGAAAGGTGGCACAGAAGGATTCGGCTTGTCGATGGGGTCACGTTTCCGCGATGCAGTTTGCTTTGCCCACTTAATCTAGCTGACGTTTGCGTTAAGGTCATGCGGATCATGGCGAATTATGCTTGATCCCACCGCGCTTCGCACTATGATCCTTTCCAAGCGGCAGCATCCGGCGAGAAGGATGCGCCAAACGGGAGCGTCCTATGAATCTTGCTTATACCGATGAAGATATTGCCTTTCGCACCGAGATCCGCACCTTCATCGAAGAGAACTATCCTGCTCGTCTGCGGGCCTTTGCGGACCGTGACGATATGGGCAAAGAAGACTTTCTAGAATGGCACCGGATTTTGGGTGCGCGCGGCTGGTCTGCTCCAGCTTGGCCAACCCAATACGGAGGTCCAGGTTGGGGTCCAACCCAGCGCTATATCTTCGGTGAAGAATTAGCCCGCGCCCAAACCATCCCCATTCTGCCATTCGGCATCAACATGGTTGCGCCCGTGATCTACACCTTCGGCACGCAAGAGCAAAAAGACCGCTTCTTGCCGCCCATCCTGAAGGGTGAAGAATGGTGGTGCCAAGGCTATTCGGAGCCAGGCTCTGGTTCGGACTTGGCCAGCTTGAAGACCAAGGCAGAACGTGATGGCGATTTCTATGTCGTCAATGGCCAAAAGACTTGGACCACATTGGCCCAGCATGCTGATTGGGGATTCTTCTTGGTTCGCACCAAGGCAGACGGCAAGCCACAAGAGGGCATTTCCTTCTTGCTGATCGACATGAAGACACCCGGCATCACGGTTCGTCCGATCATCACGATCGATGGCGGCCATGAAGTCAACGAAGTCTGGCTGGAAAATGTCCGCGTGCCTGTCGCCAATTTGGTTGGTCAAGAAAATATGGGCTGGACCTGCGCGAAATTCCTGTTGGCGCACGAGCGTTCGGGCATTGCAGGCGTCGCACGGTCGAAAGTTGGCGTAAAGCGCTTGAAGGAACTCGCCCGCGCTGAAACCATGGATGGGGCTAGCTTGATTGAGGATCCAGAATTCTCCCGCAAGATCGCTGAACTCGAAATCGACCTCACCACATTGGAAATCACCGAACTGCGTACCTTGGCCCGCGAACAAGCTGGCAAGGGCCCTGGCCCTGAATCCTCGATCCTGAAGATCAAAGGGACTGAAATCCAACAGCGCTTAACCGAACTCGCCATGGAAGCGGTTGGCAATTATGCCGCGCCTTATGTGCGTGGCTTCCGCGACGAAGGCGACAATATGGGCGTCGGCCCTGATTATGCCCATTGGACCTCGCCCAGCTACTTCAACATGCGCAAGACCTCCATCTATGGCGGGTCCAACGAAATTCAGCGCAACATCATCGCGAAGATGGTGTTGGGTCTGTAATCTCTTCCAGACTTTATCGAACAAAGGCCAGAGCTTGCGCTCTGGCCTTTTTGTTTGCCTTCAAGACAAGCAACGTGCCCCGCGCCGTCGGGTGCGGTCCGGACAGGACTGCACCACCTCACTCACTGTGGTGTTGGATATGGTCTTTCACTTGGACCGCCTTTGCCAAAGGCTATACCTTTTCAAAGGCTAAGTTCGAGTTTGGGCGGACAAGATGGGGTGTCAATGGGTTTGTCGACTTCGTCGACGCGCGAAGCGAGCCCCTTGACTCCCCAGCTTGCGCAAAGCCGATTGTCCGGCGGCTTAATGGCAAGCGGAGCGACGCATTGAACCGTTCTGAGTCGTATGGTTAAGGCCCCACAAGAAGCAGCGCGGGTATTGCTTGACCATGGTGCATTCCTTTGATGGAATGCGCCCTAAGGCGCGCAGCGCATTGTTGAAACTTGGTCTTTAGCTTGTTTCTTAAAATACAAATAGGAGTGAGAAATGGCGGGCATGAACTCAGCGAAGTGGTGTTTTAGAATTGCAGCGGTGCTATGTATCGTGGCGATGTTGACTCACGAGATATTAGGTGCCCCTAAAGTCCTTGATCCACTTCACAAAGTTGATTTGCCTGCAGAAGTGATATGGCTCCATCATTTCTCGTGGCATGTTGGTTCTGTCGCACTGATTGCAATGGCGGCGATGTTCTTTGCCGGAAGCCGCAAAACTGAGCACTTAGCCCTTGCTGGATTCGGGACATTTCTAAGCGTGGGCTTTGCGATCCTTGGGGTCAGCTTAGCATTCTTTGGCAACAGCGCCCTATGGAGCACACCCGCTCCCTATCCTTGGGCTCTTATCGCGGTGCTCGGTGGCGCTGGCTTGTACTTCGCTCGACGGCGAAACTTGCAATAGCTTCATGGGAAGCCACTGCAAGTTCTCGACCCTTACAAGTTGAGGTCACCTTCTTCGAAGATCGAAGCATTGCGCTCTGCGCGGAAGGGTGCATTCAGTCTGGAATGCGCAATCTCCAATGCCGCTGGCGACCGCGATATTCGCGGTGGCCCGCCTTTGAATGTCCGCTTTCGCCGCCCACTCCGCCAAAACCAGCTTTTCCGCTTTAGGCGTGTCCATTCGGCGGAGACCACGGAGATCAGGCTTGCTTTTGTTTCCATTTCCAGAGTGCGAGTTCTTGGAGGCGTGAATGGGGATCGATGTTATTGAGCTTGGCAGTGCTGATGAGGGTATAGATCAGGGCGGCGCGCTCTCCTCCGGCTTGTGAGCCTGCGAACAGCCAGGCTTTACGGCCAAGGGCCACGGGACGCAGGGAGCGCTCTGCGGCATTGTTGCTAAGGCAGGCCCGGCCATCGGTGAGAAAGACGCTGAATGCGGCCTGTCGCTTGAGCATATAGTCCATGGTAGCGGCAACGGGTGCATGGCGGGATAGTTTTTGACGTTGTTCGCTCATCCAGTCGAACAGGTCGGCGACCAGGGGGGCGGACTGGCTGGTGCGGGTGGCCAGACGTTTGTTGGCGGTTGCACCATTGATCTCGCGCTCGATGGCGAAAAGTTTGTCAATCTTCTTGACGGCTTGTGTGGCAAGGGGTGCAGCGGCCTGCACAGCTGACCCTGCCTTGTCTTTCTGGGGCCCCTTCTTGGGCAGGCTGGCGATCTCGGGGCAGGCTGGCGATCTCGAAGAACTTGCGCCGGGCATGGGCCCAACAGGCCGCCTCGATGAACGGGGCCGGGCTTCGGGCTTGCTCGAACAGATGGTTTGGACTTGTAACGCTTCTGTTCCGGTGTGGCGAGTTCGTTGTTAGGCCGCCTTTGCTTCGAAAGCCAGTGGGCTGATGGCGCCGAGGTAAGAGTGACGGCGACGTGGGTTATAAAAGCCGTTGATGTATTGGAAGATGGCGGATTGGGCTTGCCGGCGGCTGGGCCAGCCTGATGCCAGAGCACACACGAACCCACGCCAATCTCGTCCCACCCAGACTCCAAAAACGACGCGGACGACCACCAAAATGACCACACAACGTCACGTATAACGGCTGACAACCGGATCAAAACTGGGGAATTTTACTTCAGCACTTCGGGCCCTTTTTACTTCAGTATTGACAACACTATGACCGGCCCGACCCCGAAACACGAACAGGTCCCCGCCATGGGGGTCACGGCCTAATCCACCCTGTACCATGGTGGTCAGGCTGTTCATGCCCTTCCTCATATCGGTGACGCCAGACGCTAGCCATACCCGTACACCAGACGGAACCGGGATCATCGTAGATCCTCTAGCGTGGTGACCACTGCTGCCAGCGTGGCCGCATCAAAGCCCGGGTGAACTTCAACTCGCCGAGTTCCTGACAACACAATGACAAGTGGGGCACTTACCGGTGCTGGCGAGGGTTCACATAAACCCCCTTGGTCGCCAGTCGCGACTAAAGGAACAAATGCCGGTGGCTCCGAAATCCGGCCAACCCCACCACCATCACCACGAGCCTGCGCACGCCAAACGTAGATC
>JBEAVQ010000150.1:0-4612 GCA_041160865.1 Pseudomonadota bacterium
TCGAGAAAGCCTTCTCAAAGCTCAAAGCGAACTTGCGCCGTATCGGCGAACGGACAGTATCAGGTCTGTGGGATATCATCGGCTCCCTTGTCACCATGTTCAAACCAGAAGAGTGCCGAAACTACTTCGCAAGCTGTGGGTATGATGCATATTAAACGGAAAATGCTCTAAAGAACAGGCCCGGAGACAAAATGCCCAACTTTGAATGGTGCCAACGGGCGACACCTTCAAAAGCAACAATTTTCTTGGTGGACAATTCGATTTGCGGCTGAAACGCCAATTGGATTTCCCCAGCAGCAAGGCTTTGGAGTAATTCAACATGCGCTAAGGAAACCACCTGCGTTACCATCGGCCCTATCTCAACTCCCGTATCCATATCTTTAACTAGGGTCAGTTAACATGGAGGGCTTAAGCGGCGGTCAGGTCGCTCGGGACAATTTTATTTGTATTGTCCAACAAAAAACCCGACCATAGGGCCGGGTTTAAATGCATTGAAAAGGTCAGGGCCAATTATTGGCTGGCGGCGTAGCGGTTCACCTGTGTCTGCAACTCGATCAACAAGGCTTTGCCGATCGGGTGGTCGCTGTCTTTAATGCTCTGTTTTACGGCCGCGATGATCGCGCCAACGTGAGCGTCAAGAATCTTGCGAGGTGCCAGCGCACGGCCTTCTGGACTATCAATCAACTTGCACAAAGAGGCTGCAAATTGAGAGACAATTGGATAGCCGTAAGTGGCACCCAAACCTTTAAGGTCATGTACGCGGCGGTAGAACTCTTCGAGTTCATGCTCGCCAGAACCCGGCTTATTGACGATAGCATAGGCTGCTTCAAGCTTTACAAGCTCATCATTGAGCCAGCCGCCAAATTGGTCCGACATGGATGCAAGCGCGGCTTCGGCCCGCGCAATCGCTGCGGCGTCAAACCCACCAAGACGATTACCTAGTTTCGCTTTCAAGCGATTAGGCGGCGAGATAAATTCAACTTGGTCGTCTTGGCTTGTCATTTTAAACTCCACTAACTGGCAATAGCTATCAAATTGCATTTAATAGATTATGAAAGGCCAAGGTTTGGGCTGTCGAATTTAAGTCAATACCGCAGGGAAGTTTGCATTGATTGAAAAAACAAGTTGAATCACTGCGCAAATTGTTCGGCTAGCATCCGTTCATCAAGGGAGCGGTCTGGGTCAAACAACATCACCATACTGCGTGAACGATCTTCACGGATATTGACGCTGGCAACATTGCGGACTTCTTGACTGTCGGCAGATGCCGCAACTGGACGTAAATCAGCGTCGAGAACTTCGAATCGAACGTGCGATTCTCGCCGCAGCAAAGCACCTCGCCACCGGCGTGGACGAAATACACTAATGGGTGTCAGTGCCAACAAGCCACATCCTAACGGTAAGATGGGGCCGTGGGCGGAGAGATTATAAGCGGTACTGCCGGCTGGTGTTGCTACCAAGACTCCGTCACAAATGATCTCATTAAGGCGCTCTGCTTCATCAACCACGATCCGCAGCCGTGCGGTCTGATGGGTTTGGCGTAACAGAGACACTTCATTGATGGCAACATGGTCGTGAACCTGGCCATCGACTTGAATTGTGGACATACGCAAAGGATGGATAACCGAGGCTTTGGCCGCCGCGATCCGATCGGGCAGATCACCTTCGCGATAATCATTCATCAAGAAACCGATTGTGCCTTGGTTTAGACCAAACACAGGAATCCCGTCCTCCATGTGACGTCTGAGGGTTTCCAGCATTAAGCCATCGCCCCCAAGGGCTACGATGACATCCGCGTCGCTTTCTTTGACCGAACCGTAGAGATGACGCATGCGCATCATGGCTTCACGTGCTTCGGGTCGAGCGCTGGCAACAAAGGCAATGCGTTCAAGGCGTCTGCGTGATGGCGTCATGGACTCTACCCAACCAAAGTCTAACCACTCCTCTAGAATGAGAAGACGGCAGCTTCTACTCTTTATTAGTTGGTCATGCCTTTTGCAAAGGCAGTGCGCGCTGCACCGGGGGAACAGCGCATCCAGACAAGGGCAACCGTGCGATCGTCACCGATAGTCCAAGGAATCGAACGCACTTCCAAAGTCTCGTAAATGGTTCGAACAATCGAGGAATCAAAATTAGCAGCTCGCGCAGCCAGCGCGATGCGTTCTGTTTCAGCACTTGCCAGCTTCTGGCTTACACCTGCAACAGGCAACTCCAAAATACGGGCAATGCCGCGCACGAAATGCTCGCGCTCTCCGCGCATCAAAGCTGCTACCAAGAAACCAGGGGTTGGCTTTACATCAAGGTTACGCGCGGTTTTGCGCACGGTCTCGACAACACGCTCAGGCATTGGGTGGTAGAAGGCACTTTTTGTAGCTTTCGTAGCGACTTCCGCGGTAGAATCGCCAATCACATTTATCAAGCGGCTGGCAATACGCGGGGATACACGGGCTGTGATGACATCGCGGGCTTCCGCGCCGGCTATGGCGAAGGCAGCCGCAACCAAGCTTGGCGGCAAGTCGTGGCGGGTAATGAGGTAATTGAGTGTGTCTGGTGTCTCCGATAACACGTTCATTGCATGCTCAAAATCGGTGGCGGCGATCCGGGCTGTTACATTTGTTGCCAAGTTTCTGAGGATATTCTTGTCTTCGGTCTCAATGAGACTGTGAGAAACCAATTCGCCAATCCAAGACCGCTCTGCAATTGTCATGCGATGCTCAAAACCGCACTCCTTTACAACCTCCACTAAGATATCGTCATTAAGGATCGGGCAGAAGACCAGAATAGGTTGCGCGACATCGAAGGAATCTAACGCCAGTTCTCGGACCAACTCGATCGGGGCCCAATCGGCCATAGCTAAAGTCGCCGAAAGCTTGAGCCGCACCTCCTGCCGCGCAAAACTATAGAGTTTGACGAGGATGTCGGAGAATAAAGTCCGCTCCATCAAACTGGATTCTTCGCCGGTGTCGAGGAACTTCACAGCCGTAGCGGCAACCAACGCCTCGCGCGCTTCACGCGAACTGTTTTCTGCGAGAGAAATGAGGGGATGGTTGGTGCTATTGATTCCCATTGCAATACTACCGGTAGTGTTGGTGTGGTTATCAGAATGTAAACAGCATTAATAAGAATGCAGAGTTTCCGCAGGTAACTTGACCCAATAGCAAAGTGGGGCAAAACTAACGCCCAGGTCGTGGAGGTAACTTTTTATGAATGCTCATACCCAGAATTCAAGCTCGCAGGCTGGTACGGCCTTGCCCGCAGGTGCAGCGCCTGCCTTAACCGGTATGATGGCCAGCGTTGCCCCAATCTACGGCGAGAAAGTAGATGATGCTGAGTGGCGCGCTCGTGTTGATTGCGCAGCTCTTTACCGCTTGATCGCGCTTTACGGTTGGGATGACATGATCTTTACGCACATCTCTTTGCGTTTGCCTGGTCCGGATCATCATTTCTTGATCAATCCTTACGGTTTTATGTTTGATGAAATCACCGCTTCTTCCTTGGTAAAGGTCGACCTGAATGGGAACGTCATTGATCCGACGCCCTATTTCATCAATCCAGCAGGCTTTACCATTCACTCGGCCATCCATGCCGCCCGTGAGGACGCGATGTGCGTCATCCATTGTCATAGCGATGCGGGTGTAGCTGTCAGCGCGCAAAAAGGGGGTCTGTTGCCCATTTCACAAACAGCCATGGCTTGCACCGCTGATCTTGCCTATCATGACTATGAAGGCGTTGCGCTCGACTTAGATGAGCGCGAGCGCTTGGTGCAAGACATTAGTACCAAGAATTTTATGTTGTTGCGTAACCATGGTACGTTGACGGTCGGTGAGTCTGCTGCTTCGGCCTTTATGCGGATGTTTTACTTAGAACGCGCTTGCAAGATGCAGGTCCTCGCCCAATCTGGAGGCGAGCTTTTGACCTGTGATGAGGCGATGGAAGAGAGGGTGGGCCAGCAAGTCAAACCTGCATTCACTCAGGCACTTGGCGGAATGTTGGCGTGGCCGGGCCTGTTGCGCAAGGTGGCACGCCAATCTTCCGGATTCAACACTTAGATCGATTTAGGCTTTTTGTTTGACTGAATTTTGGGTGGGTCGGCGTTGCACCGTCCGCCGCCTCGGCTGGTGCCTAGCTACCGGCCCAGCATCATGGCGTGCTGAGTGCAAACTTAGTTGAAGTCAAAACCGACCAAACTCAGGCTGGAACTTCGTATGAGTTTTATGGAGAATATGGGCTGAAGCGAGGTTGGTCTGTTGTTGTCGCTCCATCGCTCAGCTTAGCTGTTCAATCGCCAAATGAGTCATGGGTGTTGGATGAAGTGCAGGTGGAGGCACTGCGCACAGTCTATGTCGGCAAAGCAATCGCAAGCTCCACACAAATAAGCGGATTTTCTATTCCTCAAATGAAAGATCAAAACGAACGAGCTTAGAGGCTGACCGAAAAAGAAGTTGAGTGATATCAGTAATTTGTGATTCAAGGGTGTTGCAACACAACCAAGGAGACACAAATGTGGACTGATACCACTCGTGCACAACATGCCAGAAGCTGGCATGGCTTGCCAAGTAATTTAACTGACGAAGAGTGGGCGTTGATTGAACCGCTTTTGCCGGCGCGTTCG
>JBEAVQ010000003.1:0-75572 GCA_041160865.1 Pseudomonadota bacterium
GCCATTGGGTGCGGTTCAAATGGAATGGCATGACCTTGCTGCGCGCGAAGGTCGAGGACCCACAGCAGTAATTCTTGTACGCGTCGGGCAGAATACAAAACCGAAACCGCGACACCCATAGCCATAACCATTCCTTGGTTGTTGATCAGAGGCTTTGGCCAAACAGAACCAAGGCTGTGTGCTATGAGGGCTCCGAAATAAGAGAAAGCCAAAATCATCCAGACCCAGAATATCATGCGACTGAGCCTTGTCTTCGACTCTGGAATGCCACTTCTGAATGCGAGGTTTTGACCATTCGACTTAGGCAGATTTTGCGAGGCGACCACTGCAGCTAACAAGTAAATTGCAAAGACCGCGGCGGTGACAAAAGGATATATCAGATTGCTGAAGAACTCGACGTTAGTGCTTTCGTTCACAAAGTAAGGCAACCCAATCAGTATCAAGACCAGCGCAGATAACGATGCATCTGCGCGCGCCTCGGCAATGGCGCACGTAATCCGTGTCTCTACATCCGGCGCTAAGGGGCGCTTATCGGTCCAGAACAGGATTTTTTGTGGGCCGGGGTGTTTGTCAGACATGGGAGAAACCTCGCTGGATCATTTCACTGGCCGTTGATACCAAGCGGGGCGAGACCCATTGGTTTCATCGTCAACATTGCCGTGGGCCAACCCATGGCCCTGCTCTGCCCTGAGATCGAGGATCCATTGGATACGTTCTTGGATCGTGCATAAACTCCAGAGAAGCATCAGGAAGGCAATTGCTAACAGCAGGATGTAGCTGGCGTCATTCTGTTGGTCTACCTGAGCATCAAAGCGCCACAATCCAAACATCAACATGAAGACAGCGCCTAAAGTAACGATCATGCCCACAAGGAGAGCACTAGAACCATAGGTTCGCTGCCTAGGAATACCGCTTTGGTAAGGCCGTCGCCCGATTTTGCTATAGGTGGTGAGCATTCCGATGCCTGCAACTATGAAGACAAGAACCAGCAGAACATCCCCAAAATCAAATAGGGGGCTTTCTCCGAACGACGCGATCCTAAGCATAGGAACGCACATCTGAAGAACACTGTAGAATCCCATGACGACAGCATGGACAATCTCTTGCACCGCCGCCGTGATCTTATCGTCAATGGTCGGACCAATCGGGCGAGAATCTTTGAAGAACAAAAACTTGCGGGCTTCCGCCGTCTGACTAACAGGTTCAGTCATTTTTCCCCTCCCTATAAAGTCTGCGCCCAGCTAGGCAGTTGGGGTTCTTGTTCGGCTTGTTTAGTGATGCGTTGGCCGGGTGAGAGTTCGACGACGCCTTCCTCTCGGCGGATTTCCTTGATCCACGCCAATGTTTCAAGACCGGCAGCGATCCGAGATAGAGAGACGAAGGCACCTGAGATGAGAATCCCAACCGCCGAAAAGCCAAAGAAGGACTTCATGGTTGATTCCCATTCGGGTGCTTGCGTAAACGCCGAACCGATGGGCACAGCAACAGCGATGATTAAGGCTGAGATTCCACACAACTTCAAAAGGCTTGACGGCGCATGCCAAGGTATTTGCCGATCGGACACCAGAGAGACCCGTGGCCATGGCTGGAAACGGAGCGCAAATGCGACGCAAGCGATTACCAGTAGCAGCCCCAGCCCCATTTGGGTGAAAACAAGGACATCCTGCCCTTTAGTGGCCGATGTGGACCAACCCAAGTTTAAGGCACCTAGAGCCACGAGGGATAGACTGGAAGATGCCCCCGCAAAGCAAAATTGCAACTCTTGCAAGCCAGCCGTGATTTTATCCTCAGGCGTTTGGGCGATCTCGACACCCGGTAGGTATTTGCGTTTGCCCAATCCCGCCTCCAATCCCACAACACCTTGAATAGTGGCCGAGGCTAATGCCAATCGTGTGATCTGGCAACCTAGGATTTAGGAGGGATTGAGGATGGCAATTAGACCAATTGATCGACCCGTGTGGCGACAATATCGACCAAATCGCCCATGATTTCGGTGATCTTAAAGTCCTTAGGCGTATAGACAGCTGCGACACCAAATTGCTTCAGCGCGCGGGCGTCTTCTGGCGGGATGATGCCGCCCACAACCACAGGCACATGTTCCAGCCCTGCCGCGCGCATGCGGGCCACGACATCGCGGACTAGATCGAGGTGAGAGCCTGATAGGATGGATAGGCCCACTGCATGAACCTTCTTTTCTACCGCGCGCGCCACGATTTCTTCCGGCGTCATGCGGATGCCCTCATAGGTCACGTCCATGCCCACAGCGCGGGCGCGGGTGGCGATTTGTTCAGCCCCGTTAGAGTGACCATCAAGACCTGGCTTACCGACCAAAAAGGCCAAACGACGGCCCAGTTTTTCGCTAATGTCATCGACCTTTTTCGAAACAGATTCAATGTCTTCGCCCTCGATATTCACAAGGAGTGAAACCCCAGTTGGCGCGCGATATTCGCCGTAAACCCGGCGCAGCAAGGCCCCCCATTCACCGGTGGTCACACCGGCTTTGGCGCACGCAATCGAAGGCTCCATGATATTGCGGTTCTCGAGTGCGGCTGCCTCAAGCTCAGCCAAAGCAGCCTCCACCGCTGCGGCATCACGACTAGTGCGCCAGGCATTCAGGCGCTTGATCTGGTCGGCTTCTACCATAGGATCAACCGTCTGGATGGAGCCTTCGCCAGCTGACAAGGGCGATTGCTCTGTATCCGACCAGCGATTGACGCCGACGACGACTTGGCTGCCGCCTTCAATGCCCAACAGTCGGTCTCGATTGGATTGAACCAAGCCTTCCTTCATATAGGGCACGCCCGCGACGGCGCCGCCCAAGGCATCAATCTTAGCAAGCTCTGCCTTCGCGCCTGCCACCAATTCTGCGACCTTTTTCTCCACGACGTGGGAGCCCGCAAACAAATCCTCATACTCGAGAAGATCGGTTTCATAAGCGAGGATTTGTTGAAGCCTGAGGCTCCATTGCTGATCCCATGGCCGCGGCAGGCCTAAAGCCTCATTCCAAGCAGGCAATTGCACGGCCCGGGCTCGGGCATCCTTGCTCATGGTCACGGCGAGGGTTTCGAGCAAGATACGATAGACGTTATTCTCAGGCTGCGGCTCTGTCAGGCCCAAGGAATTGACTTGCACGCCATAGCGGAAGCGGCGCATGGCAGGATCAGTCACGCCATAACGGTCCTTACAAATCTCGTCCCACAAAACGTTGAACGCGCGCATTTTGCACAGCTCCGTCACAAAGCGGATGCCCGCGTTCACGAAGAAGCTGATGCGGCCAACCACGGCGGGGAAGTCTTCAGGTAGGACTTGGCCTTGGGCTTTGACTTCATCGAGGACAGCGATGGCGGTGGCGAGTGCGAACGCCAATTCCTGCTCTGGAGTCGCCCCTGCTTCCTGCAAATGGTAGGAGCACACATTCATCGGGTTGAATTTGGGCGTTTCTTTGAGGCACCAAGCAATCGTGTCTGCCGTCAATTTCAGGCTTGGTGCAGGCGGGAACACATAGGTGCCGCGTGAGAGATATTCCTTGATCAGATCGTTTTGCGTGGTGCCCTGCAGCTTCTTGCGGTCTGCCCCCTGCTCGTCGGCCAAAGCGACATAGAGCGCCAACATCCACGGGGCCGGCGCATTGATGGTCATGCTGGTGTTCATGGTCTCCAGCGGAATGTCTTTGAACAAGGCCCGCATGTCGCCCAAATGGCTGACCGGAACCCCCACCTTGCCGACTTCGCCCTTTGCCAAGACATGGTCGGCCTCATAGGCCGTCTGCGTCGGCAGATCGAACGCCACCGACAGACCCGTCTGGCCTGCCGCCAAATTAGCCCGATAGAGCGCATTAGACTTCTCTGCCGTGGAATGGCCAGCATAAGTGCGGAAGATCCAGGGCTTGTCGGGGGCGTGTTGGAAGGGTTTATCGGTCATTAGAGTGTCCTTGTGCACTGCAGCATTGCCATGCCTGATACCCGCTATGCAAGCGGCAAAATCTTCTAAGAACACTGACATCCAGAGCTGTTCTCGCTAAAATTTGCTTGACCGCTGAGAGGACACAACATACATAACATGTTATACAAATGAGCGGATGATGCCGGATATTCTTCAAGACTTGGGCCATGTGGCGCTGGGAAGCCGCCTTAAACGCTTGGCAGAGCGGTTGCTCGCCGATGCCGCCGCCATCTTGGACCAAGCAGGCATCCCTATCCAGCCAAGCCATTTGGCGCTATTGGCCGCCCTCGACCGCTATGGCCCCATGAGCATTATGGAGGCGGTCGCGTCGGTTGGGTTTAGCCAGCCTGCCATGACCCGAACCGTAGCCGCTTTACGCGCTGCTGGCCTGATCACCACCGACCAAGATCCCAGCGATGCGCGTGCCAAGAAGATCGCTTTGACCGATTCTGGCCGCGCCATTTTGGTGAAAACCCAAGAACGCGTTTGGCCCAAAGTCAGCACGGCTGTTTCTGACCTTGCGGGCGGACGCGAACAAGAACTTCTAGCCCTACTGACCCTTTTTGAAACCCAACTGGCGGAGCGATCCATGTTGCAGCGTGTCACCAATCCCTTCACTTTAATCCGTGTTGACGAAACGATCACGCCAGACCTTGCTAAATCTTTTTACGAGATCAATGCCGCGTGGATATCGGCGATGTTCAAGCTTGAAGACCACGACATTGATGTCCTCAGCAACCCTCAAGTAGAGATCCTCGATCGCGGCGGCGAGATCTTGTTTATCGCAACCGAACAACATGGCATCGTGGGCACCTGCGCCCTGATGCCGACCGAGGACGGGGCGGTCGAACTGACCAAAATGGGTGTCTTGGACTCCCTACGCGGACAAAAGGCGGGTGAACATTTATTGGCCGCGACCTTAGCACGGGCCGAAGAACGGGGGATAGAAACCCTCTTCCTGCTCACCAATCATACTTGCGAGCCCGCTATTCACCTCTATGAGAAACTCGGCTTTGTCCACGACCCCGATATCATGGCCCGCTATGGCTGTAGCTATGAGCGTTGCGACGTTGCCATGCGCTATCGCCCAAAGGACTAACCAAGCCTAGTTTCGAGCGACTTCGCGCACAGCTACCGGCAGCTTGTGACGCTCGATATGGTCGATAATTTCACTCACACTCGTGGTAGTCCCTGAGTGCTGCAAGGTGAATATCTCTGGCATCGTCACGCTACGGATTAGGTGTACCAGTTTAAATGCGAGACCCTCTGGGGCCTTTAGCTTGATACCCTCTTGCAGCTGAACTTCCACCGCCACAGCTTCATTGACCAAGCGACCATGGTTTAGCCAATGAAAGGTTACATGGTCGATATGGTGCCAGGGGATGAACTGGCTTGATATCCGGATATCGGTCAGCCCTGTTTGAGAGAGGATAATCACACCGTCCCGGGCGCTAGAAAGGCGCGTATAAATCTGCAAAGCGACGATCCCGCCAATTATCGCAGCGCCAACGATCGTCCCCAAAACTGCCAATTGTGCAAAATCGGTTGGAACTTTCCCGTTGACAAGAATGGGTGCCAAGAACGTAGGCAAAAGAGCAACGAGCGCTGCCAATATGATCACGCCGCCTAAGAGATAACTCAACCACGTCCGACGATAAACATGGGCTTGCAGACACATATCGCGATGTTCTGTTGGAACCTCCCCCTCATGCTGAACAGTAGCAATCGTCCAAACATCCGGGGTCAGGCGCGGTTGATGTTCGGCCAGCCAAGCCGCCGCTTGGGCTGCAGCCTTGTTCAAGCCCCCAAAGGTAATGACGATTTCGCCCTCTGGAATCTGCCGCACAACGCGCAGTAAGCGATTCCGCACCGCGCCAAAGGGTGTCAATCGGGCGGACGCCTTCACTCTGAGCCGGTCTGCCACCCCACCCGGATGGGGTTCAATCCACTCAATATGCTCCCAAGCCAGTCGCTCATACATGATCCTGCGATCAAACAGGCCTTGCTCATTCATCTCTACAAGGACAAAGCGGTTGCGGAATGTGGATAGAATAATCTCTTGAATGAGATTGAGCGCGCCAAAAGCCAGAGCCAGCAATTCATCCACATGTCGCCAAGGCAGAAATTCACCCTGTGTTGCCATCGAAACTGCGATGTTCACAACCGCATAACCAATCGCCAGAACACCCAGTAGAATGCGCGGTGGACCAATTTTTGCCTGAAATAGATTCACGCCTAACTCCAACTTCTGCCCCAATATATCCTAGGTTAGCATCGATCGTTTTGTCCGCTAGTTAGAATGGTCCTTCGAGCGAGGCCAAAAACAGCTTGACAAGTTATGTTGCAGCGCAGCAGAAGAGCTTGGCTGAGACAAGGTCTGATCGGGGCTTGAAGCGCATGTTTCTGCCTCTAAATCGGACTATCGAGAAACCAATTTCCAAAAAAGCGAAAAACCATCGCACCAAGCACGTTCAGCGGGAGAGTTCGGGATGACGACAACAGATGTAGCGGCGCCGCCAGTTTCGGGTGAGCCCTTGCTCGATCTCTATCCTGTCGGCAAAATTCCCCCTGCCTATCATGTGCCTAAAACCATGTGGGGCTGGGCGATTCGGAAAGAGCGTCATGGCCGCCCGCTAAAGGCGATGCAGCTGGAAGTTCTGCCGACCCCTGAAATTGATAATGACGAAGTCCTCCTGTTGGTGATGGCGGCTGGCGTCAATTATAACGGTGTTTGGGCGGGGTTGGGTGAACCTGTCAGCGTTTTAGATGGCTATGACCAAGATTATGCTGTTGTCGGCTCTGATGCCGCCGGGATCGTTTGGGCCGTGGGCAAGAACGTTAAGCGCTGGAAGCCCGGCGATGAAGTTGTGGTCCATTGCAACCAAGATGATGGCGATGATGAAGAGTGCAATGGCGGCGACCCCATGTTCTCAAACAGCCAGCGCATCTGGGGCTATGAGACACCAGACGGTGCCTTTGCCCAGTTTGCACGGGTTCAATCCCGCCAGCTGATGACCCGGCCTAAGCATCTGACGTGGGAGGAAAGCGCTTGCTACACCCTCACCTTGGCGACGGCTTACCGCATGTTGTTTGGCCACCGCCCCCATGTGCTCAAGCCCGGTCAGAACGTTTTGGTTTGGGGTGCTTCGGGTGGCCTCGGCGTGTTTGCGACGCAATTGTGCGCCGTGTCAGGTGCCAATGCGATTGGTGTGATCTCGGACGAAAGCAAGCGCGACTATGTGCTGTCGATGGGGGCGAAGTCTGTCCTCAACCGCAAGGACTTCAATTGCTGGGGTCAATTACCACTCGTCAACGGGCCAGAATTCAACGACTATATGAAGGAATGCCGCAAGTTCGGCAAAGCCATCTGGAACGTCACCGACAAGCGCGACGTCGATATTGTGTTTGAGCATCCAGGCGAAAGCACCTTCCCAGTCTCCGTCTTTGTTACCAAGCGCGGCGGCATGGTCGTGATCTGTGCCGGCACAACGGGCTTTAATTTGACCATGGATGCCCGCTTCTTGTGGATGCGGCAAAAGCGCGTGCAAGGCAGCCACTTTGCCAATTTGCAACAGGCGAGTGCGGCCAACCAATTGGTGATTGAGCGCCGGATTGATCCATGTATGTCGGAAGTGTTTGAGTGGGCAGATATCCCCCTTGCCCATGAAAAGATGCTCGATAATCTACATTTGCCGGGCAATATGGCAGTCTTGGTCTGTGCGCCGAAGCCTGGCTTGCGGACATTTGAAGATGTGCTGGAAGCCAGCGAATCCGTTCCTTGCTAAGTCTAACTTTGGTGAGGCTTGCCGAAAGCCAAATGCAGGATACGATCTCTCTCAAATAATGATTTGGGAGAGACGTCACCATGACTGTCCATGTGCCAGCGAGCCAGTTTACCCGATTTGAAGTCCGTCAATTGACGCCCACGATTGGGGCGGAGTTACTGGGCATTGATCTGAGCCAAGACTTGGATGACGCCATGATTTCCGACATTCGTGCGGCCCTTCTTGCCCATAAAGTTGTGTTCTTTCGCGACCAAAATATTGACCGGGCCCAGCATTTGGCCTTTGCGCGTCGGTTTGGTCCCTTAGAGGTTCACCCAGCTACACCGCGCGATCAGCCAGACCCAGAAGTCCTTCGCATTGCACATGGCCCAAACTCGCGCGGGGTGGAGAATAATTGGCACTCCGATGTCACGTGGCGCGCAGAGCCTTCGCTGGGCTCAATCCTGCGTGCTATTGAATTGCCCGAGATCGGCGGCGACACGTTGTTCTCAGACATGTATGCAGCCTATGACGCGCTTAGCCCCGCCATGCAGGCATTCGTGTGCACGCTCGAGGCTGAGCATGATATCGCACGGGTTTTTGCCAAAAGACTCAATCAAGACATTGAGAAGCTTCACGAAAAATTCCCAGTCCAAACCCATCCGGTTGTGCGCACACATCCTGAGACGGGCAAGCGCGGCATTTATGTCAACACGGGCTTCACTTCTCGGATTCTTGGCCTGTCCAAGAAAGAGAGCGACTGGCTCCTCGAACATCTCTACAGCCTCGCCGCGGTGCCAGAGCGTGTTTGCCGCTTCCGCTGGGCTCCGGGCTCGCTGGCCTTTTGGGACAATCGCGCGTGCCAACATTATGCGGCATCAGATTACTTCCCAGCTGTGCGGATTATGGAGCGTGTTACCATTGCCGGCGATAAGCCCTATTTTGATCCGTCACGGGGATTGTCTGTTTGTGATGTTTAAGTATGGTTGGGCTGGTGAGACAATTTGGTGGGTGGCCGCCCACCAAATTGCCGACGTTGGTACGACCGTGCGGGGATCGGGTTTTGAGGCCCGTTGTCATCAAGGTCTGCCAGCGTCACCAGCTTTGAACAGCTTGTTGACTTGATTGGGCTAGTTTTTGGCTAAGCCCGCAGACAATCCCCGCCGAAGCGAAGCGCAGAGCGGGGGGCTCCGTGGGTCTTGCAGCATAAGGTCCCGGATCGGCTGACGCCGTCCTGGATGACAGTCTTGGGACTGAAGGGGTCTCTGCGCAAAGGCGCGCGGCCCTCACCGCGACGTAAGTTTCGCCGTCAAAGCCCCAAATGCTGCGTCATGGATCGCGGCGGTGAACAAGTTCGACAGCACGGGGTGACTTCCAAAGCGGACGATGACAATCTGGTTTGTGGGGTCGATATAGACACGCTGTCCCGCCACGCCGAACAGATTGAAGCTTTGATTGGCATCATGACTGATCCAGAACTGGCTGCGATAAGACCAGTTAAGCCGCGCAGGGATGGGATTTGAGGCCCGGAAAGCGGCATTATCGCTGCCCGCCTTAATCCTCTTCACCACAGCGGCGGGAATAATCTGTTGACCGTTAAAGCGACCATCTTGGCGCAGCATCTCGCCCAAGCGGGCAAGGTCACGCGCTGTGACATTCAGGCCAGCCGCAGCGATTTCCTGCCCGGCAGGGTCAATCGCCCAAGTTGCGTCGTGCTCAACCCCCAAGCGCTTCCAAACCCGTTCAGAAACGAGGCTTGATAGGCTTTGCCCGCTGGCCCGCGCGATCACCCAGCCCAACGCGTCGGTTGCAGCAGAGCGGTAGCGGAATGGGCCACCGGAATCTGCAAAGCGGGTCTTCAGCGTCGGCAGCGCCTCATAAACGCCCTTTGGTGCCGGGATATTGGCAGGACCCCAGCCCCAAGCTAAGGCATAGCGGTGGATTTCCGCATTTGGATTGGCGTAATTCTCGTCAAAGCTGACCCCGTCGCGCATATCCATAAGGTCGCGCACGGTCGCCGTTTCCCAAGCGGAGCCCGCAAGTTCGGGCACATAGCTGATAACTTTCGCAGTATCATCCAACTTACCATCATGGATCAGGAGCTCAGCCATGAGACCGACAAACGACTTGGTGACCGAGAACAACAGATGCTGGCTTTCGGGCGTCATGCCATTGGCATAGCGCTCATAAACGACTTGCCCTTTATGCAGCACCAACATGGCGTCAGTGTGGGTTTCGGCCTCAAATTGCCCCCAGCTGATTGTTTTGCCGTCCGGCGCGGTAAAGGTTAGCCCATCGAGTGACACGGGCTGGCTGGGCAATAGGCTGACAGGGCCACCGCGCGCCACGCCGCGGGTTGGAAACAACTCTCGCACATGCTGATAGCTCCATCCCGTATAAGGATAGGCGAGCGCATTTTCGCGCGTGACGCGCTTGTCCGACGGAGCTGGAAAGCCAACATTATAGCCAGACTTCGGCCAATCCAAACGAGGCTGCGGTGCTGGTGGCGTGCTTGGGGCTTGCGCGAATGCCTGAGCACTCATCAAGCAAACTGCTCCTAATATGGCGTATTTCCCGATCCGCATGTTCGTCTCTCCCATCACCTGCTTGATCTGTGTCGAGTCTAGGTAGGCTTTAGACTAATGGGTTACGGGCGAGGTGGCGAGCAGTGTTCGCACAGGACACAGAGTGCGCAAACAAGAGACTTCATCATTTATAAGGCAGATTTTGCTAATGCCCACAGGGGGCCCTCAAGTTTTACGGGACGTGTCCTTGGGAGATGGGCTAGCATGACGTCGCTGAGCGTGCAAAATTCGAGACTAGCACAGATTGTAAGCCTCGCCTGCCTCTGGATTTTCAGCCTGATCCTAACACTCCAATTTCCCCCAACTTGGGATGTGGCGTGGCAGCACCACATAGCTAAAGAAGTTCTTCATGGGGGAGAGCTTTATCGCGATGTGATCGACCTTAATCCACCCCTCTGGTTTTGGGCGGCGATCCCCAGTGTCTGGTTGGCAGAGATCACCCAGCAATCCTCCTTCGCGATTGCTTCCTTGTTTAATCTTTTGGGGCTTGCCATCGCACTGCCGTGTGTTTGGAGCCTTTTGCCACAGACTTGGACCCAGCTTGGCCGGACGATTTTTTGTGCGGGCCTTATTCTCGCTATTGGCATCCTGCCCTTGGATGAGGCCGGCCAACGCGAACAGGCCTTTTCCTTGGCCTGTGTGGTTTGGGTTGCAATCTTTGCCGCGCGCCTAAAGGGGCAAAGAGTTTGGCTTGGTCTTGCCATTCTGGTTGGGTTGATTGCAGCCTATGGATTTGCGCTCAAACACTATTTTGTATTGGTGCCAATAACACTGGAGCTCTGGCTGGTCCTAAAGCAGCGTAAGGACTGGCGTCCTTTTAGGCCGGAGACTGTCACCCTCGCATTCAGCGCTATGGTCTATACCGTAGCCGTCTTGGCGCTTGTTCCGCATTACTTGACCGAAATCGTCCCCCTAACAACAGCGAGCTACCAAGGCCTCCGGGATTTTGGCGATCAACCCATGCTTGTCGCGATCTCGAAGATTATTGGGCTCTGTAGCATTGCATTCATCCCATTTATCTTGGTTATCTTGAACCGAAAGGTAGGCCCCTTTGAGCCGATTACCTTGGGTTTATGTTGGGTTGCTGTCGTGTGCGTTTTCAACGTTTGCATTCAAGCAAAAGGTTGGGGCTATCATTATATGCCTATCAAGGCAGTCATTATGCTCGCAGCCTTAGCCCTTGTCTTGCACAAGCCAAGCGCGCAGTCTGAGGGCGGTGTTCGCTTCAGCCGACTGGTGGCCGGTACTTTGATCTTGGGAAATGTGGTTATCCCAGGGCTCAAGACTTGGGCATTTGTGCATGAAAACGCACCGTTCCCAGAGGGCAGCCCAACTCGTATTGTTCAGCAGATGCTGGAAAAGAGTCCCCGCGACAGCACAGTTGCGGTCCTGTCGTCGGACCCGGGCAATGCCTTCTACCGTCCATTTAAGCAGGGAAAGGCCATTTATTCTCGCTATTTCTCTTTGTGGATGCTGCCCCAATTGCACGCCGACAAGAGCGTGAATGGGCAAGCGATTCTGCAGGATGTTCGGACGAAGATCACAGAGGATTTGATGTGTAGCCTTCCAGACATGATTCTCAATGAAACCACGGCTGGCTACAATTCAGACTTGTGGTCGGCCCAGTTTATCGTGACTGACCCAATGGCCATCTTGAAACTCCACGCCGCCTTCGGAAACTGGCTGGATCAGAATTACAAAGAAGGCCCACAACCGGGGAAATCAATCCGGGCTTGGTTCCGGACAGACAGCGCTACACCCACAAAGCCCAAAACGTGCCGAAAAGCCTAAAGCTTGGCGGCAAACACTTTTGCAACATCGCCTTCGGTCATCACGCGCAAGCTGCCCGCGTCGAGGTCTTCTGGTAAGGTCAACGCCCCAATCTGATCGCGATGAAGTGCGGTGACATGGTTGCCGATAGCAGCAAACATGCGCCTAACCTGATGATAACGGCCCTCATTCAGCGTCAAAATAGCCGACCGCTCCCCCGTCACTTCTAACTCCGCGGGCAACAAGGGCTTGGTCTCACCATCCAGCATAAGGCCGCCAGCAGTAAAGGTGGCCACTTCAGAGCCATCCAGCGGCCGATCAAGCGTGACGACATATCGCTTGGGCACATGGTGTTTTGGCGAAATGATTTTGTGCAAGAGGTCGCCATCATCGGTCATCAGAATGAGGCCGGAAGTCTCCTTATCCAGCCGCCCGACCGTCGATAAAGCAGGATCGCGCGCGCGCCACCGGTCGGGTAGCAAGTCATAGATGAGCGTGCCCGCCTCTTTGCGCGAACAGGTTACGCCCAAAGGCTTATGCACCATGATGACCATGCCGGGTAAAGGGTCGAGTTTCTTGCCTCGGATGAGCAGGCGGGCCGGCAAATCAGCTTCAAGACGGACGCGCGCCGCCTCATCGCGCACGATCTCACCATCGAGGGTAATCCAGCCCGCCTTCGTCATCAGGCCAATGTCGCGCCTCGACCCATAGCCCATATTGGCTAAGAGTCGGTCGAGGCGGGCAGTTGGAACCGGACGGCTCATCGGATCGCCTGATAAACTTTAAAGCCTTGCGCCTCAGATTTCAGCGTGAGGCTGGCGAAGCGGGCCTTCAAAATCGCTTCATAGGGCAAATGGCGGTTCGCGGTCAGCCAGAGGGAGCCACCGGGGCGGAGCGCTTCTGCAGACCGCACAATCATCGCCATACCCAGCGCTTGATCCTCAATCCCCGCGCGGTGAAACGGTGGGTTCATGACGATGGCGTCAAAGGTCTGCCCCGATGTGCCTGTGGCAACCAAATCGACCCAGACGCTCGAGAATCTTGGATCTTGAATTGTCTCATGCGCGGCAGCTATCGCCCTTCGATCAAGCTCAAACCCTGTTACCGAGGTGACTTTTAAGCTCTGTAGGACCAGTTGCGACAACACCCCTGCCCCACAACCGAAATCAGCCACTTTTCCCGACAAATGCGGCAAGACGTCCATCAAGGCTTTGGAGCCAGCATCCACACGGTCCCAACTAAACATCCCCGGCTGTCCCCAAAAGCCTAAGTCTGGCAGGGGACGCAATGCGCCTTCCGCCAGTGCTGCTTTAATGCCAAGTAGAGCCTCTGGGCGGGGGCCTTGGCAAATGCGGTGATGGCGTTTGGGTTGGTCTGAGACCATAACACCAAAACCCATCAAGTCTTTGGCGAGACGTGTGCCGCCCTTATCTTTTGGGGCCAATACCGTCAAAGGTGCGCCTGGCGCTAAAGCACGCAGGGCAAGCGCGATTTCATGGCGGCGCTCAATCGTATTGGAAGGTGCCCGCATCACGAGGCCCGCATAGGAGCCTTCTTTCAACGAATCCAATGTAACCGCGCCCGGATGCAGCGGGGAAACCTGCACTCCGTTGTTGGGCACGCCGACTAAGCCAGCTGGAATATCGCCATAGATCAAACTTCTGCTCATAAGCCTGATCTGAGCCAGATTGCGCTCAGATACAAGTTCGGCTGGGCAGAGAAGTACGAAAGCGCGTTTTGATCCGAAGGATCAAAGTTGCGCGTGACTGTTAAATCGGCATCCGCATGATTTCCTGATAGGCTTGGATCGCCTGATCACGGAAGGCCAACATGGTTTCCATCTGTACTTCGGCAGCGGCGACGGCCGTGACGACGTCGATCATTTCAGCCTTACCAGTCACAGCTTGAGCAGCTTGGGTTTCTGCAGCCTTTGTAGCTTCGACCGTGGACGAAACTTGTTGTGCCAACATGGACGAAAAATTGAAGTTGGTATCGGCAATCACTGGCCCCGTGCTGGGGGCAGCGCCACCGGCGGCGGCACCATAGGCCTTGGCTGCTAAAAGGGCGGCTGAATTCATGACTCAGGTTTCTCCTGAAAATAAGCGCTTAGCGGCGCAACAAATCTAGCGTGCGAGACATCATGGCCCGCGCGCTTTCCACGACATTTAGGTTAGCTTCATAGGCACGCTGGGCCTCGCGCATATCGAGGCTTTCGATCAGCGTGTTGACGTTTGGCAGCTTCACATAGCCCTCGGGATTGGCACCAGGGTGTGTCGGGTCATAGCGCAAGCGGAAATCCGAAGTATCCTTCTGGACCTTGGTCATTTTTACTTCTGTTGTGCCATGCTCGCGGTTCAGAACTTGGCCAAATACGCTGACTTTGCGCTGATAGGGGTCGGCACCGGGATTGGGTGCGGTGGAATTGGCGTTGGCGATATTTTCCGCAATCACCTTCATCCGCGCAGTTTGAGCGCGAAGACCGGAGGCAGCAACATTGAGCGCAGCATTCATATCTGACATGGCTTATCTTCCTATTGCGGCTTGCGCGATGCCAAGCGCATCAGTTGCAAACCTTTTTGATAGAGGCCCAAAGCCGCGTCATAATTCATGCGCGTATCGGCCACTTTGATCATTTGTTCTTCCAAGACGACAGCATTGCCATCCAGCGTCACTTCGCTGTCTGGCGTCTTAATCGCGCGACCAGCTCCTGCTGCGGGCGCGCCGCCATCCAAGTGCCCCGACCGGGTCGCCGCCATTTTGACAGGAGACAAAGGTGCCGCCCCTGCTAGGCCGCTGCGTGATTGCGGCATTTGCCGCGCGATTGCATCGGCAAAGGCGCGATTATCGAGGTCACGCGGCACATATTTAGGTGTGGACGCATTGGCGACATTCTCTGCCAAGAGCTTCTGACGTTCGTTCAGAAACCCCATACGTTCGCGCAGAACGTTAAAAAATGGCGTGTCGGTGATGCCCATGACATGATCCTTGCGATTGTTCGCATCTGTAATGATGAAGTGATCGTAGTTAAGCACTGATTAATATCCTTGAAGGCCTTTTGTTAACTTTTGATTAACCGGAGCGGGCGACGCGGGATGAGGCGTGCAGAAGCACGCGCGATCTGGGTGGGATGGCATCTAGGATAGAGGGCTGACCAATGGACTTTTTCGACCTCCTTCGGGCGACCGCTGCTTTGGCCGTCACGCTTGGCCTCTTGCTCGGTGCCGCTTGGCTGGCCCGTCGTTATGGTCTGATGCAGGGCCAAATGCCGGGCCTAGCCAAAGGCCGACTGAAATTGGTTGAGCAGCTATGGCTAGATGCCGGGCGGACTCGTGCCATTCTCATTCAGTGCGATGATCAAGAGCATTTGGTCTTGGTCTCCACCACCGGGGCGAGCACGATCAGTTCCAAAGCCGTCGACCCGTTAGCTTCAAAGCCCCCTTCGCTCGCTGTCTCCTCAGCTACAGGCACCCAGTCATGACGTCAAAAGCCTCAAACAAAGCTGCCTCCGCCAAAGGCCAGTCACGGGCCGAGCTCAAACGCCTACTCAAGCGCTGGTTGATCATTTTTGCCTGCGCCATGGGGGCTTCCATGTTGGGGGTTGCCACCGCCGTGGCCCAGTCGATCAATTTGGATTTGGGTAGTGGGACCGGTCTGACAGAGCGGGTGGTTCAGACTGTTGCGCTGATCACCATCCTGTCACTAGCGCCCTCTGTTGTGATCATGACCACCAGTTTTGTGCGGATTGTGGTGGTCTTGTCGCTCTTACGGACGGCGATAGGCCTTCAGCAAGCACCACCCAATGCGGTAATGGTTTCGCTGGCTTTGTTTCTTACAGCCTTTATCATGCAACCGACCTTTGAGCGTTCCTGGAATGAGGGCATTGCGCCCCTGACCAAGCAGGAATTGACCATGGAACAAGCTTGGCCACGCACCACAGAGCCTTTAAAGCAATTCATGTTGGTCCAAACGCGAGAAAAGGACTTGGAGCTGTTCATCCGCTTGGCCCGCATCCCGACACCACAAAATCCCCAAGCCTTGCCGATGCGGGTGGTAACACCTGCTTTCATGATTTCTGAATTACGGCGCGCCTTTGAAATTGGATTCTTGTTGTTTGTACCGTTTTTGGTGATTGATCTGGTCGTTGCTTCACTCTTGATGGCGATGGGCATGATGATGCTGCCACCTGTTGTGGTGTCCTTGCCGTTTAAGCTGATTTTCTTTGTGCTCGTTGATGGCTGGCGCTTGGTTGCCGAAAGCCTCGTGCAAAGCTTTAGGGCAGTCCCACCGGGTTAGCGACCGACCACCGGCGCAGGCGGGGGATCACGCGGTGCGTCAACACCTGAACGCGCATTAGGCCTGTTAGGCGCTTTCGCCCGATTTTGCGCTGTCTGTGGCGTAGTGTTAGCTGGACGCGCTGGGCTGCGCTGTGGCGCAGACGCGACAGCGGGTGAGCGTTGTGGCGGCAAGCTTGGACGTACGTCTGGCAACAGTGGTGCCGCTTCCTTTTGGGCTCCCTCAGGCTGAAGCGCCTTTGGTAAGACCGAAAGCAAGGCAGAAGTCAGGCGTCCATTAGGATTGCCATCCGTTGGTCCAATCGCACGCGCTGCTTGAGTGGTTTCGGCTTCTGTTGGGGTCTCAATGCGGTTCAAGCGGTCCCGCAGCCGGCGCATCAGACCGTCATAGGGGGAGCCGCCGGTAGCAATTTTCACAGCCGACTGTAAGGACGCACTAGATGGAATGGCAGTGTCGGTTACCACTTTGAAGGCTTCTGCATAGGCACTTTTGCTCATGGCTGGTCCATAAGCACGGACAAGCCCACGGTTAAAGCCATCTTCTCGCGCCATGGCTTGCGCGACTGCAACCCGCAATACTTCGCCTGCATCTTCGGGGGATAAGGATGGCCGTGCTGGCGGCAGAGAGGCCCTCGCATTGGCTGCCGCATTCGGCCAGTCGCCTGCCCGCATGTAAATCTCAGTCCGAACCCGCGCCGCATCGGGGGATTCGTCAAACTCAATGGTCTCCAGCGCGTGATCTTTACGACCAAGTTCAGCCAAGCTTGCCGCTTCGATCAAACGACGCTGTTCATTCAAAAGCTCAGGCAAGAGCGAAACGCGGCTATTCCAGATCGCACGCAAGGCCTCTTCTGGACGGCGATCCATCAAGTAAAGCGCAGCAAGATCGCTCGCGACTTGGGCTTTAGAGAAACCTTCGAGGCGCTTGTCGACTTGGTGCTGCAACAGTTGCGTAGCTTGGGGTAACAGATCCAGCGCGACCAAGCGCTCAGCCAAGCCGCGCACCATGCGGTCCCCATCTGGCCCAATAGGAGCTAAAGTTCGGAAGTCATAGAAAAGCGCCAAGGCTTGGATTGGGTCCATACCATCCGCGCCGCCTTCGAGGAACAAGTACCTGAACTGTTTGAACAATTCATCGCGAAGACGACGGGCAGCTGGCAGATCAGGACGCAGAATCGAAGCGCTGGCCATCGTCATCAGGCCAGAGCGAATATCGCCAGCTTGGATATAGAGGCCACCCAAACGCCGCAGAATGTCCAATTCTAAATCGTCACCGCGCCACGTGAAGCGAAGGGCATCCAGAGCCTTGATTGATTCAATCGGCGGAATTTTGCCGCTCGATTCTCCAAGGTTTGCCTTTTCATAGGCCGCCCGCGCGGCAATCTCGCGATCAGGTGCGGTCGCAAGCTTGGTCAAGGCAACCAGCGCCTCGTTGACGCGGCCAGTGGCCCCCATGGCACGCGCAGCCAGTAGTGCTGCTTGCAATTGCGTCAGGGGGTTTTGGGCTTCGCGCTGAGCGCTATTTGCGGTCATGGAGGCTAACGCGCCATCACCCAATTCTAAGGCGGCATTCCCATTGGCGATGTTAAATCGGGCACGATATTCCTGTTCAAAATTCTGAAGCGCTGTCTTGCCGCGCTCAAAGCGGACACGAGCTTCGCTGGCATTGCCGCTCATCTGCGCAGCCAAGCCGGCCCACAACTGCGCGGCTGGATCTTCGGCGACTTCAGGCTCGCTGAACAAATCTAGGGCACCTTTCCCATGCCCGCCCATGAGGGTGGCAATACCTTCAAGGGCCAACAACTCGGGAGACCGCTCAAGGGCTGGAACGTCAGCGCGTAATTGCCGGATAACGCCAGAGGCTTCCACCCCCAAATCCCAGGCAATAAGGAACCTAGCCAGATCGACTCGGGAGGTGATTTTATTATTGGTGTCGCCCAACTCAATTGCGGCTTTGCGACGCAATTTATTGAGGTTATTGGTGAAATCTGCCTTTGGTCCCAACTGCCAAGACTTAAAGTCGATATAGCCAGGTGCATTGGCTGAACCTTCACTCATGTCATCGTCTGCGGCCAAGCCTGACAAGGACATGCCGAGCGGGCGGACCAAGACAAATCCATCGACATCGCGCCGCAATTCAAAATCATCAGTCCTAGGCACAACCACCAGGCCGTGAAAGGTTTCTGGCAGAACGGCTTCCAAGTAAGATCGTTGTGTGCCCAAGCTGCTATTGGGGCCTAATGCCAGACCGATCAGCAGGTTGTCGCCCACGGCTGGATCTGTGAGCATGCCGGTTGCTGCGCCATCAGGCACCAAAGCCTTTACCCGCGACGTGCCGTCTAAAGCTTGTTCGCGTACCAAACCAATAGAACGACCTGTTGCTTGTTTTTGAGGCGAAAGAACAACTTTCCACTTTGGACCGAAAGAAGTTGGTGTTGCTTGAACTTCCGGCGGCGCAATGATTCGAATGCCTGAAACACCCTCACCGCGCACTTTCTCAATTCTGCTGACGAACTTGCCACTTGGTACACGACCAACATCCATATCGGCCGCTGTCGCAAATAGCACATAGATTGAATCACCCCGGCGATACACGGCGGCTGGGGCTGGAGTTTCAAAATCAAACTCTAGCTGCAGCTCCTTGCCGACCATAGCGCTACTCATACGGACGCGACCCGATGGCGCAGGATCTGGCCGCTGTGCGAGTAAGGCTTCAGCATCGAGCTCGCTGGCCTTCGCTTCTTCGCTCATGGCATCTGGGTCTGGTGCTGCTTCCTTCGCCTCACCTGCTTTAGCGGCTTCTTTGGAAGCTTGCTTACCAGCAACAGATTTGGGAGCGGGCGAGCCAATCTTGCCGCTAGCTTCGTCTTGCAATGCCTGAATCGTATCGGCGTTTGCGCCTTCTGGCAGAATGTCGATCAGGATTGCATTACCGTCCCGGCTGTGACGCACAACACTGTTGGGTGCGACATCGAGCAGGAAGGAAGAATCGGTATCGGAATTATAGCGCGCTGCATCTTCGACCCGCGCAGGAGGTCGATTTCGGATCGCTGCGGTATCAAAGGCAAATTTGCCTGGCATCGCAATCGCTAAGCGGTCGCGCCGGCGGGCATAACCATGGGCAGGCAACGGAAACTGATTACCTACCCGCGACAGACGCAGACGGGTGAATTCCTTGGCCTCAAATACATCCACTTGAATTTTGGGTGCCCCGACCGGCGCAGCCCCATTGATCATTTTTTTGGGTGGGCCAGACCCATCATCGGATGGGCCTTCGCCCGCTTTGCCTGCTGGGTCCGCTGCCGCCAAAACTTTGGTCTCCCCCTCAAAAGGTGGCGGGGCTTCCGCATTTGACATCACGAAGTCAAAAGCTTGTACATTGCCAACGCGGCTGGCGATCACACGTGTTGGCTGTAACAGAGCAACCCGAATGGTGCGCTTGTCGGTGCTTAATGCCGCTGAGGCCACAAAATCTGGTGCGCCTTTGGCAAAGGCGTTCGGATCGGCCTCAATCGCACGCGGCAGCCGGATCATGGCTAGACCATTATTGGGTGTGGCAACCGCTGTGGCAGAAAGATTGGTCCCCGCAGGCCAAGCAATTAACAGGCGGGCATAGGTTGCTTCTTGGCTAGACGAAAGTGTAACGCCCTTAAGGCCTTGCAGCGCTGAGGGAGCAGCGCCGCCTGCTGGCGCAGCGTTTTGGCCATAGGCCATCGGTGGCGACGCAAGTGCCACACAGACAATATAAGCAAGTAACCGACGCAATTTGGCCATCTGGTCTCTAAGTCAGATCTCTTGTTCCCGCCTCCAAGCCACGTCTGGCCCAGTTTCTAGCGAAATCTGCTTATGCCTGAATCCGGTTAAGCTCCCCTTACCAGTCACGTAGACTTGGCAGAGTTAGAATCACCGTCAAATTAGTCCTTGGGACGTTGGGCAGGGTCTGCAGGTGCCTGTCCCGTTGCCGCTTTTGCTGCAGGCTGTGGGGTCGATGGATTGTTCGGCGCTTTTGGCGTCGGCGCACGTGGTGCCGTTGGGCCAGCCCCTGCCGGACCTGTTCCTTTTGCATCCAGAGCGGCATTAGCCGCAGCCGAACCTTTTGCAGCAGGGCCGCCTTTGGCTTGGTTATTCAGCGCGGCTTGCTGAGCAGGTGCTTTAGCGGGAGGGGCTTTGGCTGCTGGCGGGGTCGCAGGTGCTGCTGCGTTCTGGGGCGCGGGTGGCGGATTACCAGCCATGACTGGCAAGGTCGGCGCGTCGATCTCTGCCAAACGACGGGTCACTTCGCGTGCACGCTCTGGCGACATTTTTGCCAGAATAAGCGACAGAGGTTGCTCCTTCATTTTCTGAGCGATTTTCAACAGGACTTCGGTGTCCAAACCTTCCCAAACAGCGGCCGCATCCTTGGGCTTCATCTTTTCATAGACCCGGACGAGCGAGGCAATCCGCTGAGTTTCCAAATCATCAACTTGGCCTAAAAGCTTCTGAAGATTACTTTCTACGGCCTTCAAGGCACTCATACGCTCTTGAATCTTTGCGTCCGTGGTGGCCAGCAGGTTTTCACGAGTGACAATATCACGCTCGCGCGTGTCGAGCGTTTGACGACGCTCTTGCAAGGTTTGCAGCAGCCGGAACTCAGCGGCACTAATGCCCGCTTCTTTGGCCAAATCGACAGGCA
The DNA here is from genome assembly GCA_041160865.1 of Pseudomonadota bacterium. Classification (GTDB taxonomy): domain Bacteria; phylum Pseudomonadota; class Alphaproteobacteria; order Caulobacterales; family Aquidulcibacteraceae; genus Aquidulcibacter. The sequence continues at coordinate 21,026 of JBEAVQ010000003.1, forward strand.
AGCACATGGGTGGCCCGGCTTTAGGGGCAGCAACCCCGGCAGCTGGTGTCCCAGCATCGGCAGGTGCGGCAGCTTCTTTTTTCGGGGCTTCGCCAGCGGCCATCGCATTGGTCGCATCAAATGCAACGCGGCCGACTTGTGCCAAGCCGACCACGCCCAAACCTAAAGCCAAAGCCGTTAAAGGCCGAAGCTTAAACTTCATCTCAATCCACCCCATGTTTCGGCCAACGGGCGACCGCGCCGCGCCAGCCGGAAGTCTTCCTCTACTTCTTCTTCATCCCAACGCAGGTCGCGCTTTTGCCGAATTGATGCAGGTTCAGGCACCGGCGCCGACTTCAGCTCGACTGCGCGTGCGGTTGTAACGAGGAACTTCAAGGCCTCAGCGGCTGCGCGGGCCTCTTCAATGTTACGTTGAAGGTCATCTCCAGCGGCATCGGAGACAGACTTCAAAGCCGCTACAGAAGCTTCTGCCCGACCGACAGCCAAGGCGAGTTCTGTGGCAGCAGCAGCTACGCCGTCCTTGCCTTCACGAAGTGCTGTGATTTTGCGGTCCAGACGGATGCACAAAACCGCGACGGCCAACATCGCAAACGCCAAGATGATCTGCGCAATAGGGATATAGAGGTCGGTCATTGGTTCATCAGTTCCCGTCTCGCCGAGTTTGTTAGTGGCCCATCCAAAGACAAAGCGATCGCACGGCCCATCTTGCCCATGCGGCCTTTGGTCAAAGCAATCTGTCCGCAACGCAATTCCACACTGCCGTCTGGGGGTTGGTTTAAGAACACGGTTTCACCGACCTTTAAATTCAGCAAGCGGCCGAGTGGCACCGGCAGTTCGTCAAGGACCGCCTCAACCTGCATGTCCGTCGACCAAAGTTCGGTAGCCAAGTGACCTTCCCAGATATTATCCCGACCAAATTTCTCACCCATGAATTGCTGGATGAGCATTTTACGGATCGGCTCAAGAGTTGCGTAAGGAAGCAAGAGCTCGACCCGACCGCCCCGGTCTTCCATATCGATCCGCATTTTGATCATGATGGCTGCATTTGCAGGCCGAGCGATTGCAGCAAAGCGTGGGTTGGTTTCAATTCGGTCCAGCGAGAAGTCGACTTGCTTCAGGGGTTCAAACGCGGCCTGCATATCTTGCAGGATCACTTCGATCATTCGCGTGACCAGCATGCGCTCGATAGTCGTATAGGGGCGACCTTCGATCCGCATCGCCGTGGTGCCACGTCGGCCACCCAAAAGCACGTCCACGATCGAGTAAATCAGATTGGAATCAACTGTCATCAGGCCGTAATTGTCCAATTGCTCGGCACGAAAAACAGCAAGAATGGCGGGTAGTGGGATGGAATTCAGATAGTCGCCAAACCGGATCGACGAAATATGGTCGAGGGACACTTCAACGTTATCGGAGGTGAAGTTACGCAAGCTGGTCGTCATTAACCGCACCAAACGATCAAAGACGATTTCCAACATAGGCAAGCGTTCGTAAGAAACGAGTGCGGAGTTAATGATCCCGCGGATGCCGTTCTTTTCATCGCCATCATCATCGCCGAGGTCAAAACCCAAGAGCGAGTCAATTTCGTCTTGGTTCAGAACCCGTTCGGCACCAATGGCAGAAGCGGAAATGGTTTTACCGGTTTCACCACCGACCATGGCCTCCCATTCAGCAGCAAAGGCATCATCGCCACCGCCACCATCGCCCATAGCCTCCGCTTCCCAAGCAGCCGCCATTGCATCTTGATCGAGATCATCCGCCATTAGTTAACCAACATTTCTTCGATAAGAACGGCATCAACTTGGGCAGGCGCAATCGCCAGATTGACGCGCTTCAAAAGCTCAAGCTGCAGACGAGAATAGCCGGCAGAACCTGCAATATCTTCCATACGGAGCTCACGAAGAAAGCCCGTGTATTGATCAAGAATGCGGGGCAGAAGCGGCTCAATCGTTGCTGCAGTTTCCATATCCTTGGTCTGCAACGTCAGACGAAGCTTAAGATAAGCGGGGCGCGAGTCAGGGGTTGCAATATTGACGATCAGGTCTGGGAGCGTAACGAACCCTTCCCCATTAGGACCCTCTGCCAGTTCTATACCGCCTTCTTTCTTCTCGCCGCCTTTGCCTTCTTTGCCTTTTTCCTTTTTCTTTTCGTCTTTTTTCTTCTTGTCATCTTCCTTGCCCTTTTCACCATTCGCATCGGTAACGGCAGCAGGCTTTTTGGCGAAGACAAGGAAATAGGCCGCAGCGCCACCGCCACCTAAAAGCAAAATAGCAGGCAGAACGATGAATAAGATCAGCTGTTTGCCGGCAAGTTTCTTCTTGCCACCAGCGCCTTCTTCCCCTTCAGCGCCATCAGCGCCTTCAGGAGGGGCTTCACCCTTTTTCTCTTTCTTACCGGCCATCAGAGTCTCTCATTGGCTTAAACGAGCACCGACTCAGCGGGCACGCATGGGCGTTTCTGGACAGAGTGAGTTAAGCCAATCGTGGTTAATGAAATGTCACCAAATCTTAACCATGCGGCAAAAACTGCCGAGAGACAGACCAAAAACGCCTATTGCGGCTAATTCTTCACGGCATCATCTGCCGAATTCGAGTGCCATCCATTTTAGATTGTTGAGTTTTAATGATTAATTCTTGGCCCGGCGCTTGCATGGCCTAAGGCCTGGCTCAGAGAAGTTGGTGCCAAAGCGCATCGTGAGCTCACCTAGAAGGTAAAATTAGAGATGGACAATACACTTCTCATCACTGTTTCGGCCCAAAATGCCCTGAGGCGACAAATGGATGTCGCGGCAAACAATATGGCGAACGTATCCACCGCTGGCTTTAAGTCAGAATCGGTCTTGTTTGAGCCCGTCATTCGCCGGCCCGCCTCTATCGCTGAAAGACCAAGGACCGTTGAGTTTGTCCGCGATTACACAATTGCACGTGACTTCCGCCCCGGTGCCTTACAACGCACCGACAATCCACTTGATTTTGCCTTGGCTGGTGAAGGTTATTTCACCGTCCAGACGCCGCAAGGCAATGCCTATACCCGCGACGGGCGCTTCCAGATGGACACCCAAGGCCGCATCGTAACGGGCGATGGCCGCGCCATTCTTGATACCAATGGCCAGCCCATTACCTTAGACCTTACCCAGGGTGAGCCTCTGGTCGCGAAGAATGGGTCTATCCAACAAAATGGCGTGACGGTGGCACAACTTGGCATTGCGCGGTTTGAGCGACCCGGTGCCCTCGACAAAGTTGGTGACAATCTCTGGAGACCTACAGGTGAAGCCGCCCAAGCTGCTGGCGACCCGCAAGTTGTCCAAGGCATGATCGAAGGCTCAAATGTCGTTGCGGTGACAGAGCTAACCCGCATCATGGAAATTAGCCGCGCTTTTGAAAGCGCAACCCGTCTGCAAAAACAAACTGAGGACTTGCGTGGCAGAGCGATCGAACGTCTCGCCCGGGTTCAATCCTAATCTGACTAAAGGACCAAGCACATGCGCTCTATGAATATCGCAGCTACCGGCATGTTGGCCCAACAGCTCAATGTTGAAGTCATTTCCAACAACATCGCCAACATGAATACAACAGGCTTTAAGCGCCAGCGGGCAGAGTTTCAGGATTTGATTTATCAAAACCTCGAACGTCCAGGTGCCACGACCTCTGACTCCGGTACGATTGACCCAACCGGTGTTCAAGTCGGCTATGGGGTGAAAACTGGGTCTGTCTATCGTATCGCCGAACAAGGCAGCCTAACCCGAACCGACAACAAATTTGACATGGCCATTAATGGCCGGGGCTATTTTCAAGTGCTTCTGCCAGATGGGCGGACGGCATACACGCGGGCAGGCAATTTTTCCTCCTCCGCAACGGGGCAAATCGTGACGGGCGAGGGCTATATCGTTCAGCCCGAAATTCAGATCCCAGACGGCGCCCTCGACTTTTCCATTTCGTCCTCAGGTCAGGTCCAAGCGATTATCTCCGGCCAAACAGCGCCGCAGGATCTAGGCCAGATTACGTTGGCAGGCTTTGTGAACCCAGCGGGCCTTGAAGCTTTGGGCGATAATTTGTTGGTCGAAACCGCAGCATCAGGGCCTGCAACTATCGGTAACCCAACAGGGCCCGGCCTTGGCTCTATCAACCAAAACTATGTCGAAGCATCCAACGTCAATCCGGTGTTTGAGATTTCAGCCCTAATTATCGCGCAGCGGGCCTATGAAATGAATTCGAAGGTTATCAATGCGACCGATGAGATGATGCAAGCCACATCTCAAGTCCTTCGGTAGGCCATAGATGACGAATCCCCGCCCTTGGCCTCTCTTTAACTGGGTTGCCTGCCTCGCACTCTTTGGGCTGGCCGCTCCTGTAGTACAAACTGGCCCAAGCCATGCCCAAGTTGCCCAAAAAGGTCCTGTCATGTCGCTCAAGGCCAACCCGCGTTCGGATAAGTCCCAAATTACTTACGGCGATGTGTTCGACAATGCGGGGGCTTATGCCAATGCACCAATCGCGCGCGCTCCCGGTCCCGGTCAAATGCTTGTCTTTGGCGCGGCACCTCTGCAAGCGCGAGCTCGGGCAGCTGGCCTAAATTGGCCAAACCACGAAGGCGTGCGCCAAATTGTTATCAATGGACCCGAGCTTACCGATCCCCTGATCCCAATCCAACCAACGAGTTCGACCGCCAATGGCACCGATATGCGGCAAAGAGCCAGCGCGCCAGCAGGCCCTACCCGTCCAGAAGCCCTCGCTGTCCTTGGTCGTACGATCCAGCGTGGTGAAGCTATTCAGGCAGAGGATGTGGTGTGGATCGACACGCCCTCGACGGCCCCTCGCGACGCGTTGGCCGACCCAGAAGCTTTGATCGGCAAGACCGCAAAGCGTGTTCTGCTTGCCAATACCCCCTTGCGTGCGATGGACGTGATGGACACGCCATCTGTGCGTCGCAATGAGCCTGTGACCCTGATTTATGAAGCCGCCGGTCTCAAATTATCCGTTCGCGGCAAAGCCCTAGCCGACGCAGCGATTGGGGCCAATGTAAAAGTACTAAACCCAAAATCCAACAAAGTGCTGGAAGCCATTGTCGATGGCCCAGGCACAGCCCGTGTGATGTTAAGTCAGCTTTCGGCTCGGGTGCCTAATCAGAATGGAGCCAATTGATGCAAAAGTTCAGCATGGTGATTTTAGCGGCTCTAACCCTGACAGGCTGCGCATCCACACTTGAGGAAGTGCGCATCGCTGGTAAGCCGCCTGAAGTAACGCCGATTGAGAATCCCGCCTATGCGGCAACGGGGCGTCGCCAAGTTGTGATGCCAATGCCAACCCAACAGATAAGCCAAGCCTCGTCAAACTCACTGTGGAAAGCGGGCTCGCGGCAATTCTTCAATGATCCCCGCGCCTCCAATATCGGCGATATCCTGACCGTCATGATCCAGATCAATGATCAGGCGCAATTGAACAACTCAACAGGTCGTACGCGAAAATCCACCCTGGATGGCGGCGTAACCAGTTTCTTTGGCTTGGAGCAATTGCCGGGCAAAGTCTTGCCCGAAGGGTTCGATCCTTCCACTATGGTTGGGGCGAGTTCCAACGGTGCGTTTGCAGGCCAAGGCCAAGTGGCGCGCAATGAGAAGGTCGATATGACCGTTGCTGCTATCGTTACCCAGGTCCTGCCCAATGGTAATTTGGTTGTGGCCGGTCGCCAAGAAGTGCGTATCAACAATGAATTGCGCGAACTTTTGGTCTCCGGGATTGTGCGGCCCCAAGACATCACGTCGGCCAATCAAGTTCGCCACACTCAAATGGCTGAGGCCCGTATCTCTTACGGTGGACGTGGCCAGATCACGGCCTATCAACAACCGCCTAAAGGTCAGCAAATCTTAGGAGCAATCAGTCCGTTTTAAACGCGGCCTGATCGCATCGGCTTAGTCGTCGCGGTGAATGCGCTCTGACCGCTCATGGCGTTCTTGGGCTTCCAAGCTCAAGGTCGCCACCGGGCGGGCCATCAACCGGCCCAAGGAGATGGGTTCACCGGTTTCATCGCAATAACCGTATGAGCCATCCTCAATCCGACGCAACGCTGCATCGATCTTGGAAATCAGCTTGCGTTGACGGTCACGTGCCCGCAACTCAATATTTTTATCGGTCTCAGCAGAGGCGCGGTCAGCTACATCAGGCAGAGAGGCGGTCTCAGTCTGCAGATGCGACAATGTATCCTTGGAGTCGGCCAGGAGCGACCCCTTCCAATCCTGCAACTTTCTGCGGAAATACTCGCGCTGCCGTTCATTCATGAACTCTTCGTCGTCGGAAGGCACATAGTCACTTGGCACATCGGTGTTTGGCATAACTATCGTCGTCATGACGTACCCCTGCTTCTGCATGTGATCGATGAAGGCATCGCACGATCTCCTCGCGCTATAGTGAAGCCCGAGAGGGCTCGCAAGGCGCAAGAAACATTGGGCTGGGCCCTCTACTGCTAAAAGACCAAGCTACTGGCCACAACACCAAGATGGGCTCTGAAAATCGACTGCCCGACACCCCTAAAGGGCGCGCTCTAGTTTGGCGAGTTCGACTTCAGCGCGCAGTTCCACATCATCGAGAAGTGCGTTCAAGGCTGGATCATCCACAGCATCGCGGTGCTCGCGCAGGGTTTGAGAGAGGCGCGCCACTTGTTCGCGATTGACGCCCCCACCCAAAATCGCAACACGTATCTCGTCCAATTGGTCCAGGAGGGTGGATGAGCGGCGGGTCGCGCGACGGCGGCGCTCAACCACATCATCTTCGCCCTGCAAGGCCAAAAGCGCACCCACATTCGCGATTGAGGTTGCGGACATGGCGCGATTGACTTGCGCTGGCCCTCCTTCGACTTGCCCGGGCAGCACAAATCCAGATGCCGCGCCGCCAGTAGCACGACGAGCCCCGGAAACAGCGGATGTGGACGTTGGCGCATTAACTTTCATAAATGCAATTCATGGGCCGCCCCGGTTAAGACCTGATTAATGGGTGACATAAGTTAGCGGGAAGACGGCAGAATGCCACCAGTCCTAGGCAAACCTTGCCGATCCAATTGAAAGCCCGCGCCAAAACATGCCAATTAAGCTAATGTTTTAAAATGCTTTTTTCCATCAAGATTGCGGCATGGATTTAGCATGGTCAAAAACAATGACACAGATAATTACGCTCGTATTCCGTCTTTTTTCTGCAGCCCTCATGCTCGGGCTGATCAGCCTATGGTGTGCTTGGCCTGCCGCAGCTCTTGCCCAATCGCGTATTAAGGATTTGGTGCAGATCGAAGGGGTCCGCGACAACCAATTGATCGGCTATGGCATTGTGGTTGGTCTGCCTGGGACTGGCGACGGTCTGCGCAATTCGCCCTTCACCAAGCAAAGCTTGGAAGCCATGCTGGAGCGAATGGGCGTCAACACCCGCGAACAAAATCTGCAAACCAAAAACGTTGCCGCCGTCATGGTAACGGCGAGCCTACCCCCTTTTGCCACTCAAGGCACCCGACTTGATATTTCGGTCTCAGCCTTTGGCGATGCCAAAAGCTTAGAGGGCGGCACCTTGCTCGTGACCCCAATGATGGGCGCAGATGGTCAAGTCTATGCTGTTGCCCAAGGCCAGCTGACAGTCGGTGGTTTTACGGCGACCGGCAATTCTGGAACGAGTGTTAGCCGAGGCGTCAGCACCAATGGCCGCATTGCCAACGGTGCCCTGATTGAGCGCGAGCTTCATTTTGACCTTGCTGGTCAAACCGAGCTTCGCCTTGCCTTGCGCAACCCAGATTTCACAACCGCTCGCCGCATCGCTAACGCCATCAACACCAATTTAGGTGTCGCAGCCGCCTCGGTAGAAAACCCTTCAACGGTCGTTCTTTCAAAACCCATTGGCTATCCAGGCGACATGGTCAGCCTGATCGGCAGGGTTGAGCGCCTAAATGTAACCCCTGATCAGGTTGCTAAGATTGTGGTTGATGAAGCCTCCGGCATTGTGGTGATGGGTGATAATGTGCGGGTCTCTACTGTCGCGGTAGCCCAAGGCAATCTGACCGTCTCGGTGCAGGAGACGCCCCTCGTCAGCCAACCTAACCCGCTGAGCCAGGGCGAAACGACCGTCGTGCCACGGTCCAGCGTCACGGTTGATGAAGATAAGGGCGACCTCACCGTCATTCGGGGCGGCGTGCCGTTGCGCGATCTGGTCGAGGGCCTCAATTCTCTGGGCGTCAACCCACGTGACCTCATTCAAATTCTTCAGGCGCTAAAAGCCTCTGGTGCGCTGCAAGCTGACATCGAAGTGATGTAAGGGAACCACAGAATATGGATAGTATCGCCCCCGTAATGCCTTTTCCAAAAACCCAGTCGACCTCGGTTGAGGTGTTGGGTGCACGCGCAAAAACGCTGAAGTCAAACGCCGAGATGGACAAGACCGCGCGGGAATTCGAACGCATGGCCTTGGCGCAGATGCTGTCGCTCATGGAGACAGACACTGACCTCTCGGATTCCATGTTTGGCGGTGGTGCGGCAGAGCGCGCATTTCGCCCCTTCTTAACCGAGGAATATGCCAAGGGCTTCAGCGAACAAGGCGGGATCGGCATCGCCACCGCCGTGAAACGAGAAATGCTCAAAATCCAAGAACGTGCACAAGCAGCGGGAGTATAGATCATGACCCTAATGGCCAACGACCCAAGCGATTTACTTGACCAATTGATCCTCTTAACGCGTCGGCTTGCTGATCTTGCAGAAAGACAGGCGGCACTGTTTGAAGGCAGTCGGTTCCTAGAGGCCCAATCCCTGAATGAGGAATCCGCACGTTTAGCCAATGTCTATGCATTGGAAAGCCGACGGATTGCCCAAAACCCGAAAATGCTCGAAGGCGTGCCCCCCGTACTGAAGGCAACCCTGACGGTGGAGACAGAGCGCTTTAAGGCTGCCATGGAAGCCCATGAGCGGGCGTTGGGACGTCAGCGCGCCTTGGCTGAGGGCTTGGTCCGCGCAATTGCCGAGGAAGCAGTGGCAGCCCGCCCGACACCTGTGGCTTACGGCCCCGGCGCTCAAGCCTTCCGCGATACCAGCGCCGTTGCCCTTGATCGTCGGGCTTGAGATAAAAATTTCTATCCGCAGCCGAATAGCTATGGATTGATAGTTAATGCTGAAAAACCCTTCACCGCCTTCAGCGGAGCTTCCCCGCAAGCGGGGAAGCTGTCCCGAAGGGACTGAAGGGGTTTCGACAAAACCACACAGCAAAAAGGCCGCCCCGAGGGGCGGCCTTTGTCATTGTAGAAGCCTGAATGACCTCAGTGCTCAACGTTGCGCCACACTTGGCGGTACGAGAACCACAGCAGGATGGTCAACACTAATAGAAATGCCATCACGCCAAAACCTGTAATCTTGCGTTGGGTCTGATGGGGTTCAGAAGCCCAGCTCAAGAAGGCCACAACGTCACGGGACATTTGGTCAACAGTTGGCTTGACGCCCTTATTGGCTTCAGTATCCGCATAGGTCACTTGTTCATCGACGATTGGAGGACCCATCGCAATCACGCCACCAGGCATATACGGATTATAGTACTTGCCCTCTGGAATGGACTTACCCTTGGGAGGCGTTTGATCATAGCCACTCAAAAGCGAGTAGACATAATCACCGCCGTTGTGACGTGCTTTAATCAGAGCCGACATATCGGGAGGCATCGACCCACCGTTAGCCGCTTTTGCTTGTGATGCGTTTTCAAACGGTGACACAAACTTGTCTGCTGGCAGGCCTGGACGTTCTTCCTCATTGCCGTCTGGATCCACCGCTTTCACGGTGTAGGTGGCAGCAATGGCCTTGATGACTGGGTTTTCGTTCGGGTTTGGATATTTGGGATCATAGAACGGGCCATGTTCATCACCGAGGTTACGGTAATGCAGTAAGTTCATCGAATGGCAGCCCGAGCAGACTTCCTTATAAACTTGGAAGCCGCGTTGTAGCTGGGCCCGGTCAAAGCGACCAAATGGGCCTTCCCAAGAGCCATTGACTTCCCGTGGATGCTTGACCTCGCCAGCAGCTTGCGAGCTGCTGGTGAAGGCCACGACAGACACAAGGCCTAAGACCCCGGCGATAAATCGGCGTGCGAAAGTTGGTTTCATTACAAAGTTCCTCATTCCGCCGGTACAGTTGCAGCAGACACGCCTGCCGACTTCTTGTGGGATTGCAGAATCGAGTCAGCAATCGACGCAGGGGGGGTTTGGGGTTTCTCAATCACGCCCAATACTGGGAGAACGACCAAGAAATAAGCGAAGTAGAAGATCGTACAGATCAGTGAGATCGCCGTCCAGGGTGGTTCAGCCGGCATGGCACCACATACAGCCAGCATCAGGAAGTTCAGCACAAAGGCGAACCACCACATGCGGGCGACTGGGCGATAGCGCATGGACTTGATCTTGGACGAGTCGAGCCAAGGCAAGGCGAACAAAATCAGGATCGCACCACCCATCGCAATCACGCCGCCGAACTTGGCATCAATGATCAAGACGTCGAAGGTAATCGCCCGAAGGATCGCATAGAAGGGCAATAGATACCATTCAGGCACGATGTGCGCTGGCGTCACTTGGTTGTTGGCAGGGATGTAATTGTCTGGGTGACCCAAGGTGTTGGGGCCGAAGAAGACAAAGCCAGCAAAGATCAGCAAGAAGACGCAGATCGCAAACGCATCCTTGATTGTGTAGTAAGGATGGAATGGAAGGGTTTCTTTCTTCACATCTTGGACTTCAACACCGGTTGGGTTGTTGTTGCCAGGCACATGCAACGCCCAGATGTGCAAGACCACGACGCCTGCAATCACGAACGGCAGGAGATAGTGGAGCGAGAAGAAGCGGTTCAAGGTCGCATTGTCGACGGCAAAGCCGCCGAGCAACCAAGTTTTGATCGAGTCACCGATGAAAGGAACCGCACCCACGATGTTGGTGATCACGGTTGCGCCCCACAAGGACATCTGACCCCAAGGCAACACGTAACCCATGAAGGCGGTGATGATCATCAGCAAGAAGATGATGACACCCAAGCCCCACAAGATTTCGCGAGGTGCTTTGTACGATCCGTAATAAAGACCACGGAAGATGTGGATGTAAACGGCCAAGAAGAACATGCTGGCCCCGTTGGAGTGCATGAAGCGCACCAACCAGCCATAGTTCACATCCCGCATGATGCGCTCAACGGAGTTAAAGGCCAGGTCGACATGTGGCACATAATGCATCGCCAAAATAATCCCGGTGATGATCTGGCTGGCCAAACAGACCGCCAAAATGCCGCCGAACGTGTACCAATAGTTCAAGTTCTTTGGGGTTGGAAAATCGACCAGCGTGTCATTCATAAACCGCACGATCGGCAGCCGCGTATCCAACCACTTTTCGAGGTCGGACTTAGGCACATAGCTTGAAGGTCCACTCATGTTCGTATCATCCAATCTTTACGACTGTGCCGCCGGTATAGACGTAGGGCGGAATATAAAGGTTTTTCGGAGCTGGGCCCTTGCGAATGCGGCCAGCGGTATCGTAGTGCGAGCCATGGCAAGGACAGAACCAGCCGCCGTACTCACCAATATAGCCGGGCTCAGCAATGCCGACAGGTATACAACCCAAGTGCGTACAGTTTGCTTCCATGATCAGATACTCTGGCTTACCAGGCTGTTCATTGGACTGCATGGTGCGCTGATCGTCTGTTTGCGGATCCTTTAGATCTGCAGCGTCGTCTTTTTTACCTTGCGCGATTTCCTCAGCGGTCCGGTGACGAACGAATAGCGGCTTACCGCGCCACATGATCTTGGTTTGCGAGCCTTCAGCGACTTTGGACACATCAAACTCAATAGATGCCAAAGCGCGCGTATCGGCAGCTGGATTCATTTGATTGATGAGCGGCCAAGCCAGCATAGCGGCACCGCCCGCTGCTACGGCCCCCGTCGCGACATGGATCATGTCACGCCTTGTTGGTTCTCCGGCTTCGCCGGCTACTTCATGATTGGTGGCTGACACCTTGCTACTCCCGCATTCACACACGTCCAAAACTCGTTTACCGATAAAAGTAGGGCAGTAACGCCTATTGAACGTGCGACGGAACGCCGCATCTCGCGGCACCCCCTCCAAAGATGAGATTGCATAACGTGCGCCTAGCTCTCTTTCAACCAGATATCGCGCCAAATCTTGGTGCGGCCATTCGTCTTACCGCATGCCTTGGCGTTAGGTTAGACGTAATCGAACCTTGTGGTTTTCCCTTATCAGACAAGGCCTTAAAGCGCGCATCCTTGGATTATGGCGACAAGTGTAACTGGCAGCGTCACAATAGCTTTGCTGCATTTGCAGCAGCCACAATGCTAGGAAATAGCAGGATTGTATTGATCGAGACGGAGGGAAGCACGCGTTTGACCGATTTTGTCTTTGAACCGAGCGATATTTTGATGCTGGGGCGGGAAACCGAGGGGACACCTCCTGACGTCATCGCTGCTTGCCACGCCTGTGTGCGAATTCCTATGGCGTCGGGACTGCGCTCTCTTAATGTGGTGACAGCGGGAGCTATCGCCTTAACCGAAGCCATGCGACAAACTGGCGGATGGGCGACGCTGGATTAGCGTTGTAGGGAGGAAACCGGGACCACTTTCCTGGCAAAAGAACGACAAACGAGGGCAGAATGAGCGAGCAAGACGACCGTAAAGCACAGGCAAGAGCATGGTTTGAATCCTTGCGTGATCAGATCATGCAGGCTTTTGAAACCCTCGAAGACGAAGCCGACCCTGCCCTTTACCCTGGAAGTCCCGGCCGATTTGTCCGCACGCCTTGGAATCGCAAGGAAGAAGCAGGCGGCGGCGGCGTGATGGGAATCATGAAGGGCCGCCTGTTTGAGAAAGTCGGCGTACATGTCTCCACGGTGATGGGCACGTTTCCAGCCGATTATGCCAAAACCATTCCAGGTGCCTCTGAGGATCCCAGCTTTTGGGCATCAGGGGTCAGTCTGATCGCGCATATGACCAATCCACGCGTACCGGCAGTGCATATGAACACTCGCATGATAGCAACAACTGAAAGCTGGTTTGGCGGCGGCGCAGATTTGACGCCCCTGATGGCCTACCAGCGTACACAGGACTACCCCGACACGCTGACCTTCCATGCAGCGATGAAGCAGGCGTGCGATGCGCACAACCCTGCCTATTATGCGAAGTTCAAAGACTGGTGCGACACCTATTTCCATTTGCCCCACCGCGACGAACCTCGAGGAATCGGCGGCATTTTTTATGACCACCACAATACGGGCGCTTGGGAGAAAGATTTTGCCTTCACCCAAGACGTCGGACGCGCTTTCTTGTCCGTCTATCCTGAAATTGTGCGCGACCGCATGAACGAGACTTGGACTGAGGATGAACGGGAAGCTCAGCTAATCCAACGCGGTCGTTATGTGGAATATAATCTGCTCTATGACCGGGGTACGACATTTGGCCTCAAGACTGGGGGCAATGTTGAGAGCATCCTCTCGTCCATGCCACCAATAGTAAAGTGGCCTTAAATAGCTCACCAGAAGCTGATTAAACTGTAGCCACTTTTGCTCAAGACTTGGCGCGCTTTAGCGTTTCAGGCTAAAGCGCCGTTATGATCCTCCGTCTTTTGCCCCTTCTGCTGGGCCTATCAACCCCTGTTTTCTTCACACCTGTACTAGCTCAAGCTGCAGCCCCTGCGGCTCTGGATCGCCTGTACGATAAGGTCCACTGCGAAACAGCTGGCCAAAGTTTTACTGGCGCAGATTTGCGTCAGCGCCTGATTGGCCAATCAGGCCTGACCATGACGGTTGAGCTTTTGATCGCCATTGAATCGCGTAGCTTGGGACAGCTTGCGGCAACGAGCAAAGACGCCGCCTTGTCGGGCTTGCTCACATCAACCGAGACAGTGTTATCAACGCCGATGGTAGCAGAGGCTCGCTTCTTATTAACAAGCCAAGCCCAACCCGATGCGCGTGCTAGCGCGATTGCTTTTCTCAATGGCGATACAGATGGGATCAGCTTGGCGTGCACCGCCGCCTCCACACTACCGCCACCGCCAACCCCGGCCGTTTTCGTGCCGCAAAAGGAACCAGCCGCCAAGCAACGCGGATTGATCCTCGCTGACAGCAAAAATGACTTCATCAAACCTGCACGCGAACGTGGCTTTGCTACGCTGGGCTTTGAAGAAGATAAGGCCGCCGACACCCGCCTTTTGAATGCCAGCCTAGCGCTGGCCATTGAGCCCATGTTATTTGCCAAGCCTTCGGAGACGACTGAATTACGCTGGACGCCCTTCGTCCAATATAACCGTCGTGCTGCGCGCTCTGGGCGTGAGGAGTTCAATGATCTTACGCTCGGCAATAGCATTATATTCCGCAATCCTACTCAGCCAGGTCGGGCGATTGGCTTTGGCTCGCTGGCATTTCAAACCGACGATGCTGCAAAAGCTGCCGTGTGGGTTGGTGACGCTTTGATCGACTTCCCGCGCGTTCGACCCTGCACCCGTCGCGACGCGCTGGGATGGGCCATGCGCTGCAATCTATCGATCGTCGTCGACTATGCCGACGTGCAAGACCCAGGAGACAGCCAAAAACTGGCCGAACTCGACGCCTACCTGCGGGGTGGAATGAACTTGGGCTTGAGTGCTGAGCAGGCTTTTGGTTTTGGCGTTATCACCATCACGAGCAGCTATAATGGCCGCTATGACATCACAAGCCGCAAAGCCTCTGGCGGGATTTTCTCCGTCGGCGCAGGCCTGCGACCCTCGGCAGGGTCCAATATCTCGCTAGAGACGCGTTACACGCGCGGCACGACTATCAACACCTTGCTAGATGTCGACAAAATCACGTTGCGACTGGGCTATCGGCTCTAAAGCGTAAGAGTCTAATAGGCGCAGGTATCATAGATCTTGTGGATATTGCCACCCCATTCCCCGTGATAGCGCTCGAGCAAACGTTGCGCTGGAGTCATGCCGCTAGCAGCAATTTCGTCAAGCTCACTTAAGAAGCCTGTCTCATCATCACCTGAAGCATTGAGCTTCGCGCGTGCGCGCAAGCCCTGGCGGGCAATCGTCAACACATCCTTGGCGACATCTTGGGCACTGCGACCCCGAATGGGTGCCTTGAGGCCCAAAAAGGGCACCGTGCGACGCAGGCTCTCGCGGTCTTCCGCTGTCCAATCCTTGACGAGTTCCAAGGCTGCCTCGGTGGCCGCATCATCATACAGCAGACCAACAAAGAGGGCGGGCAAAGCACACAGCCGCGACCAAGGGCCCGCATCTGCGCCGCGCATTTCCAAGAAAGTCTTCAGACGGACTTCTGGGAAGCAGGTCGTCAAATGGTCTTCCCAATTCTTCATCGTCGGCTTTTCGCCGGGCAATTCGGGTAAGCGGCCTGCCATGAAGTCCCGGAATGAACGCCCTGCGAGATTGAGATACTCGCCATTGCGCTTGACAAAATACATCGGCACGTCGAGCGCCCATTCAGCATAGCGGGCAAAACTCATACCCGGCTCAAACACAAACGGCAGCATGCCCGTGCGATCTGGGTCGGTATCGCTCCACACATGGGCGCGATAGCTCAAGAAGCCGTTGGTGCGACCTTCTGCAAAGGGGGAATTGGCGAATAAGGCTGTGGCGATGGGTTGCAGCGCCAGCGACGCACGGAACTTCTTCACCATGTCGGCTTCTGAACCAAAGTCCAAATTGGTTTGTACCGTGCAAGAGCGGAACATCATTTGTCGACCCAGTCGGCCGACCTTGGGCATATAGTCCCGCATAATTTTATAACGGCCCTTTGGCATCAGCGGAATTTCTTCCAAGCTGTGCAAGGGGTTGAAGCCCAGACCCAAAAAGCCAATGCCGAGCTTGTCGGTGACAGTACGGACGTCACTGAGATGGGCACCTACTTCCGTGCAGGTCTGGTGCAAATGCTCTAACGGAGCGCCAGACAATTCAAACTGACCGCCGGGCTCCAGCGTGATCGACGCCATGCCCTGCTTTAGGCCAATGATATCATCGCTTTCATAAATGCCATCCCAGCCCGAAAGGGTCTTCATCCCATCCAAAAGAGCGCGCACACCCGTGTCGCCCGCATAAGGGACAGGCGCGTGGGTGACTTTGTAGAAGCCGAACTTCTCATGCTCGGTCCCGATTTTCCAATCAGATTTAGGCTTTGGCCCCGCATCAAAATAGGGCAACAAATCCTCAAATGTCTCGAGGGGGCGGGAAAGGTCTTCTGAATCAGCCATGCACAAAGTCTCATACGACGTGAAGTTCACGCTGGTGTGAGTTAGGGCGCGTTTATGACAGGCGCAAGAAGGCCCCTTGGATTTTGCCGTTTTTATACTGTCAGGGCATGCGCAAACTGATGGTTGACGTCGCGGTGCTTGGCTTCATCGGCCCGCACCGCCAAGACCACATCACGCAGTCGCGCATCGGGGGCAAGCTTCCAATAGTCAATCGCAATGGCTGGCGCGGCCACATTCTCCAGCCGACCCGCATCGATCTCAGCCAAGTAAGAGGTATAGCTGATCACCGCTTCTTCCTCAAAATAACCAACCATACGATGGGCCGTACGGGGGAAGAAAAGATAGAGCACAAAGAAGGCATTGAAGAACACACCTTGCGCCAACAAGATCAATAAGCGCTCTAGCCAGTTTGGCTGGGCGATGGTCACAAATGTCATCAGGTGCATGCGCTCGTTTTGAGATTCATCCAGCAGCGTCTGGATCCAGCCGTGATCATCTTCCATGCGTCGGATGCTGCGCATATGAACCAACATTCCGGCGACCATGCCCGGTACAGCCGCTACGGTTTCCAGCACCACAGCGCGGTGGCCATAGCGCTTGGCAAAAAAGCGATCAGCAAAGAAGCGTAGGGCACGCGTCAGGCCCAAAGCGACCCGGTCCGAGAGGTCTTGGGGGGCTTGATGAAACTCCAAAGGGTTTGCCGTTTCAAAAGAATAACCCGACGCCGTACTCATGACTGTCTCCTGCTTTTGGGCACCTAGCGCGCGTGATTGCCCTCAGGTCCTAGCGTCAGATGGTGATTAGGCGCGCCTTCGAAAATGCGACGCAATGTCGCTCCCTCTTTCGCCCTCAAATCCAATCGCCCCAAGCGCTTTGGATCAAGGTTAGCCCCGCAAAAATTGCCGTATCGGCTCGCAAAATACGTGGGCCCAGATTGACGGGGCGAACAAGTGGGCTCGCCCGCAATTTCTTTCGCTCTGCTGGCGTAAAGCCGCCTTCAGGGCCGGTCAAAAGCGCCACGCAGGCAGGCTTATCGGCTAAAGCTTCTGCGACCGATATGGCATCGCCTGCTTCATCAGCAAACAGGATCAGTCGCTGTTCTGCCTTGGGATCAAACAAGCTCATGAGGCTTACCGCATCGAAAACCTCGGGAACAAACAAGGTGCCGCACTGCTCAGACGCCTCTGCCGCGCGACTTCGGAGGCGCTCAAGATTGAGCTTCCGAACGATGGTGCGCTCGGTCAATACAGGCCTGATGCGCGCCACGCCAAGCTCTGTGGCCTTTTCGACAATCGTATCGGTGCGGTCGCCCTTTACCGGGGCAAACAAGAGATCGAGATAACAAACGGAGGTTTGGGTACGGGTCTGTTCAGCACAGTCGGCTTCCGCGCCTTTTTTGCTAATCTGGGTCAAATGGGCCAGCCATTCTCCATCGCGGCCATTGAACAACAAAACCGCCGCGCCCACAGGCAAACGCAACACATTGGCTAGGTAATGTGCCTGCCCTGCGTCGAGCGGTACGGACCGATCTTGACCCAAATCAGAGGCGACATACAGGCGTTGGCTGGGCTTCATCATTCACTCATTTGGCTAGCCCCCTTGCGCGGGGTGTTAGGTAGCGTGCACACTTCAGACTTATGCCGGAGGAAGCAAGATGGCCAACGACAAGAAGTCCACAAAAGCTGCAAGCGATGCTGCGAAATCCAAGATGACCGACGCCGCGTTTCTGGAACAGTTAGAGCCTCTCCAAGTCGCGCTGGTCACCACCCAGCAATGGCTGATGGAAACCGGGGCAAAAGTGCTGATCATCTTTGAAGGCCGCGATGCGGCAGGCAAGGACGGCACAATCAAGCGCATGATTGAGCATATGGGTGCGCGCTCAACCCGCGTCGTCGCGCTGCCCAAGCCGTCTGATCGTGAAAAAACTCAATGGCATTTCCAACGCTACGCCGCCCATCTGCCAGCGGCGGGTGAAGTCGTGATATTTAACCGCTCTTGGTATAATCGCGGCGGCGTAGAGCCTGTCATGGGCTTTTGCACGCCTGAAGAGCATGCCGATTTCTTGCGCGATGTAGTGCCGTTTGAAACCATGTTGAATGAGTCAGGCACCCATATCATCAAGCTTTGGCTAGATATCAGTCGCGAAGAACAGGCCCGACGTCTGGAAGAGCGGCGCACAGATCCACTCGCCCGCCTGAAGATCAGCCCGCTGGATGCTGTCGCGCAAGAAAAATGGGACGACTACACCGCCGCGCGCGACGAAATGCTCAAAGCCACCCACACCGCTCGCACCCCTTGGTATTGCATCCGCGCAGACTCTAAAAAGCACGCCCGCCTCGCCATCATTCGCCACGTCTTGCACCAACTCGCCTGCCCCAAATTGGAGAGACAAGTTCCTGAGGCCTCGAGTGAGCTTTTGTTCAAGTTCACAGCAAAGGCCATTAAGGATGGGCGTCTGGCGGATTGAGGGGGGCAAACTGGGCGCGAAGCAACTACTGTCACAAAAGTGGTGCCGTTGATTTGTGCTTCAAGTTTTTAGAACGAAACAGGCTGAAACGCCCAAATCAATTGGCGAATATGACCGTTCTTTGATAAAAGGCACACCATCCCACCATGCCACGTGTCTACGAAAAAGACATCTACTTCAAACTCGTTGCTTACTTGACGGAAGAAACAAATTCCCCCGCGTTGGGACCGCTGAAACTCCATTCCTTTGCGTTCAATCTGCTCCCGCGCTGTTTTCCGGTCTGCGCCAATCGAAACTCCAAGCTTGGCACCACTACTGATCAATCCGTTTGGATGAAACAAAGCCATACGCGCTTGTTCGTCAGCAGATAGCCACCCGCAAAAGGCAATAATAAAAGAAAAAATAATTATTAGAATGAGCTTAATGGCTGAGACTTTCGAAACGGGCTGAAGATGATTTTATCCAGCGATTTAGAGATTGGGCGTTTTTCAGGATTTTCCATGGCTACTACCTCTAACTTTTTGCCGCTGTACTTTACCGGTAGGATAATCCGCCTTGCGCCTTGGGTGTGATCTTCAATCCAGCCTCGGAATGCACCATCGTCAAGCAAAGCCTTAAGTGAATTGACCTCTAACTACGCAGTTTGACTTTGAAACGTCACTTATCGTTTAGCCGTATTCGCTCTCCCCTCCCCCTATGGGAGAGGGGGCGGGGGTGAGGGTGCTCTACGAAATGGCGCGTTGCTCCTTGCTTTGAAGGCATCCGCAACGCGCGCCTAAACTGTGTGAGTGTAATGCCCTCACCCCACCCCCTCTCCCACTGCGAGAGCGGCTTTAAGCTTACCGCGCCCGCAAACCCTTTGGCACGAGATCATTCAACACCGCTGGCAGTGCCGCAATCAAGTCACCCGCAATCAAGCCCGGTCCAACCCGATTAGCCGCCGTCGCATGGATCCAGACCGCCGCGCAGGCTGCTTCAAATGCGGGCATAGACTGCGCCACTAGTCCGCCGATTAGGCCTGCAAGCACATCGCCAGTTCCGGCGCTGGCACAAAAGGGGGTGGCCAAATCTGACGAGGCTATGCGACCATCTGGGGCTGCGACCCAAGTCTCTGCACCTTTATGCACGACGATAGCTTGCAGGTCCTGGGCGAGCGTCAAACTCGCCTCCCGCTTCTTGTCCGGATCAAACGGCCCTGCGAGGCGGGTGAATTCGCCGCTGTGCGGGGTTAAGATGGTTGGGGCGGAGCGCGCTTGCACTGCTTGCCACAAAGGCCCGTCGCGACCGCTTTGCGCAATAAGGGTCAAGGCATCAGCGTCGAGTACCAAGGGCTTCGGAAAGCCCTGCACCATATCCAACACATCACTGGCTTGGTCGCCGGTCAGCCCGAAGGCAGGGCCCAACACGACCGCATCAAAATCCGCACACAGGCTCGATAGGCTTTGCTCAGGTAAGCGCTCGACAATCAAACGCTCTGTCTCATGACAGGCCAGAATGGAGGCAATCTCAGGGGAAGCGATCAAGCTGACCCACCCTGCCCCGATGCGATGCCCTGCAGCGGCAGCTAGGCGCGCGGCACCGGTTTGCAACTTACCGCCACAGATGACGGCTAGCCGGCCGCGGCTATGCTTATGCGATTGTGCGCTTGGCCACGGAATGGCGCGGGCTTGCTCGATACTGATCACCAACTCTGTCATTCACGCCATCGTTTCAGAGGGAGGCGCGCCAAACATCCGCTAACGCGTCCGCTCAAGCTCAACGCCCGAACAAGCAGCGCCTGGCACCGCGCCTGGCTTTTCAACCCGTAGCCGGACACTCAAAATCCGGTTGTCCTTCAACACGCCTTCGCAGACTTTTTCGGCAAAGGTTTCAATCAGATGCAAATGCTCACCGGCTGCGACGGTGCGCACATGGGCGACAAGGCTGTCATAATCGACGGTCTCGGCCAGCTCATCACTGCCAGCGCGAACCGATGAACCGACTTGGACCTCCAAATCGACCACCAAAGGACGCCGCCGCCCCTTTTCATGCGCATAGACGCCGCATTCAGCCTCTACCATCAGACCTTTGACGAAAATCTTGGTCGAGACGGCGCGCGTCGGCGTGGCCTCCTCGCCCTTCGATTGTTCAGAAAACGGCTTGGCGGGTGGCTTGGCTGGACGGCGGATCATGCCGCCTTGTCGCATCACAACGCCCAGTTCAGAGGGGCCTGAAGATTTCATTCGTTGATCCCATCCACATCAGGTGTACGCCAAATCAGGCTTTGCCCACCATCAACGGCCATGATTTGACCCGTTATGGCCTCGGCATTTAACAGAAAGCAAACCGCATCTACCACACTTGCGACAGGACTGCCCGTGCCCAACAGCGTGGCATCGACTTGTTTTTGAAAATCTTCCTCAGACTGGCGGATGTTGCGTGCCGTCGGGCCCGGTGCCACGCCATTGACGCGCACGTGGGGCGCTAGGGCTTGCGCCAACGTATGCGTCGCTGTGGCCAAGGCAGCTTTGGATAAGGTGTAGGTAAAAAACTGCGGCGTTAGCTTGAAGATGCGTTGATCAATCAGATTGATGATGGAGCCAGTCTGTCCCTCTGGCAAAGAAGCAGCCAAATTGCGCGCCAATTCGCAGGGAACGCGGACATGGACATCAAAATGGCGGTCCCAGCTAGCGCGGGTAAAATCCGATGCCTCATCACCTTCAAAGATCGAGGCATTGTTGACCAGCCCGGTGATGGGGGCACCGGCCAGACTGCTGGCCCGCGTGATCAGGCTGGCAACATCGGCCTCCACCAAAAGATCCGCTTGCACGGTAAAGGCATTTGCCCCCTTTGCCCGCAAGCGTATGGCCGCGGCTTCTGCAAGCGCAATCGAGGTGCTGGCATGAAGGACCAAGGTGTGACCCACCTCTGCTAGCTTTTCTGCGATGGCAAGGCCTAGGCGTTGGCCTGCACCTGTCACCAATACGGTTTTGGGATTTAATGTCATGGGGTTAAACTAGAGCACAGACGCTTGTAGGGCCAGCCCTGTTCAAAAGCCCGAAATCAGCGGATACCTTCTCCACCGTAAGTACGACTTTCCTATTCCTCGATAAAGATTTAAGGCTTATAGAAACGAATTTATTATCTTAAATGTGTTTTAAAAATCCGGTTGCCGCCGTGGATGACTTGCAAACCCTTGATGATATCTTGAGCAATCTGCCGCATGGCATTTTTGTTCGATGCAAAGACGAAATTCTATTTGCAAACAAGGCCGCTGCACGGGTCTTTGGATTTAACACCGTCCGAGAGCTGACGGATCATCGCGCAGTCAACGCAATGATGGGCACGTTCGTGCAGCCTCAAACGAGGCCAGAGCGCAGGTTTGCTTACTTTTCAACCAAGGACGGCGAATTGTTTTTCGCCGATGCAACCGAGCGGGTGATCGATTTTCCAGGTCAGCAAGCGGTACAAATTACACTCAATACGCCACTTCAATCGGCCGAAGATTTGTCAAATTCGCAAACCTTGGTGGAGCGTTATGCCTTGGCACTGCATCACGCTAAGCTTGGCGTTTGGGATCACGACTGTGTCGCCAACTCCCATTAGTTTTCACCATCCTGCCGCGACATTTTGGGCCTTCCCCAGGCAGACTCACGCACATTTCAGTCTGTATTTGAAGACCTGATCTATCCTGAAGATCGGTCTTTGGTGCGCGCAGCTTGTGCAAAGGCATTTGGCGAACGCGTGCCTATACGGCGCAATTTCGAATTATGTTGCCAACTGGTGAGATACGCTGGGTGTCGGCGACGGACACAAGCATCCATGACAGCAACGGCCTTGTATTGCGCTTTGCCGGTACAATCGTGGACATTAGCGACCAGAAGCACAAAGAGCGCGAATTGATCGAAGCGCGAACAACTGCCCAAGCAGGGCTTGAGGCCAAAAACCGTTTTGTATCAGGCCTCAGTCATGAGTTTCGTACCCCCATTTACGCGCTTATGGCCCTACAGCGACTCCTCAAGGAACAAGCAAACCGGCCCGAACTAACAAACTTGGTTGAGGCTTCTGAATTAGCCGGGGAGCAATTATTGTCGCTGGTCGATTCAGCGCTTGACCTTTCCGGGATAGACTCCAGCACGGTGGATGTCCGCACAAACCCGTTTCCGCTCGCCAAGACCTGCTTGACAGCGTGTGACGCCATGAATTTGCGCACCGCGGCGCGTCGGATTGACCTTCAACTCGATATAGATCACGCTGCGCAGGCCAATTTCCTCGGCGACTAAAAGCTGTTCTTGCGGACGCTACAAGCTATGTTGCGCCACGCGATTGAGCGCAGTGGGCCGGGCACCATGAAAGTGCGCCTCAGTGCTGGTGAGAATGGCCATGGTGCCTTGGTCGTCTTGCAGGATCTCGGTGCGCCTTATTCTAGTCTTGAAGCCCGCAGCCTGTTTGAGCCCTTCTCCAGCATTCAAACACCCGATAATCTCATCACGCAAAGCAATGGGATTGATCTGCCTTTGGCGCGCAAACTAGCGCGGGCCATGGGCGGCGACGTCACAATTGCCACGCGGGGCACCCGCAATGGTTCGATCCAATTCTATCTGCCGCTCGAACGGGTGGCGAGTAATCTGGATGAGCCGATTGTGTCGATCGATCATACCCGCGCTTTGTGCATTTTGGTTGTGGAAGACGATTTGATTAATCAAAGGATCATAGCCGTCATCCTTGAACAATTAGGCCATTCCTGCGTGATTGTTGCCGATGGTGTTATGTGTTTGGAGACAATCCAGAAAGCCCGCTTCGATGCCATTTTGATGGATTTGCAAATGCCCAACATGGATGGCTATTAAGCCACACGCCAGATTCGGGCTATAGAGGCAGACTTGCAGGCGGTCGATTTTCCAGCGATGCCGATAATTGCTTTGATCGCTGATGCGCGACCGGAGACGCATGAGGACGCTTTTGCGGCGGGCATGACCGGCTTTTTGAATAAGCCGATCTCAATTCCAGAGCTTTATGAGGCTTTAGCCCCAATCGCCGCAGCCTTAGCCGAAGAACCCACAACACAGCGTGGGTAAATCGGCAGGGGCCACTGGACTAGTCTAGGCGCTTGAACTCAATCAGGTTCAAGAGAGCCATGGCACCAACGGCCAAAACGAGTGCGAGGATGGCATACATTGTGGAAACTCCTTATGTCGTTGGGTGTCTCTCTAGCGGCATTGGCACGCGCCGCCAAGTCACCCTATGCAAAGCCTCATGATAAAGTTTCTTCGCAAATCTGTGATACATACGTGGTTCCGACTGTCGCGCGGGGCGACCTTGGGTGTGCGCATTCTGGCGATAGACGCCCAAGACCGTGTTTGCTTGGTGCGCCACACCTATTTGCCCGGCTGGCACCTTCCGGGCGGCGGAGTGGAAAGTGGAGAACACGCGCTAGATGCGGCCATCAAAGAAGCGCGCGAGGAAGCAGGCCTGATTATTCGACCTGAAGACTTACGCCTGATCTCCATTCACACCAATTTTGCCTATTTCAAAGGCGACCATGTCTTACTTTATCGAGCCGACGCGTGGACAACCCAGCCAACCGACCGCGCCCATGAGATCGCAGAGCATGGCTTTTTCTCGCTGAACGATTTGCCAATTGGCACAACGGCCAGCACCCACCGCCGGCTTTCAGAAGCAAAAGACGGGCTTAGTTCGCCGACTTGGTAGAAGCTGTTGGCGCTTTTGCTGCGGCCTCTGCATCGATCAAATCTTGGACTTGCTTGTAGAAGACTTCCCGGGCTGCCCCCTCGGGCCCATCTGTCGCGCGGGTCCAATTGGCGTTGGAGGCAATCACCAACTTGCGCTTGGGATCTATAAAGATGCCTTGCCCAAAAATGCCCTGTGCCGACACGCTGCCGTCATCATAAGTCCACCATTGATAGCCATAGCCACGCCCCGGCTCGCCATAATCCATTTTCTTGGTGGTCGCTTTGGCAAACCAGTCGGCGGGGACCACTTGGCTGTCACCAATCTTACCGCCAGCCAACACAAATTGCCCCATGCGAGCATAGTCGCGGATTGCCATCTGCAAACAACAACCGGCAATCTCCTGACCCGTGCTGTTGAGGATCCAAGTTGCCTTTTGTTCCATGCCGAACGGCTTCCAAATCTTCTCAGACAAATAGGTCGCAAGTGGCTTTTTGGTGGCAGAACTGACCAAAATGCCAACCAAATTGGTCTCGCCAGTATTATAGTTCCAAACAGTACCGGGAGCGTGGGCACGGGGTAGTTTGCGCATATAGCTGGTCGTGGCATCAACGCCATCATCAGCCTTTGCATTATTGAACTTCGCTACATCCGAGTTTGGGTTTTCATAATCCTCATTCCACGCAACACCCGACGACATGGTGAGCAATTGCTCCACCGTCACATCGTCATAGGCAGAGCCTTTGAGGCCCGGAATATAGGTTGAAACTTTATCAGACAGGCTCTTGATATAGCCGTCCTGAATGGCGGCCCCCACCAAAGTGGAAGTGTAGGACTTAGCGACAGAAAAGCTTGTCCAGCGACCAGCGGCGTCAAAGCCGAGGCCATATTTCTCGAACCGGACCTTCCCATCTTGGATGATGACAATGCCAGACGAACGCTGTGCCTGCATATAAGCGTCGATATTCGGGATCGCTAAGGGGGCACCAACAGGCAGGTCTGACGCCTTAGGCCCTGCCTCGACCACATGGCTTTTAGCCAAAAAATCCAACCGATCCATCGCCCGAAACGCGGCATCGCGCTGGGGAATAGACCAGAACAAAACATCCCTATTGGTCGGCAATTGCGCTAAAACGCCTTTGGTTTCTTTATCCAAGCCATTGAAGGCAAACGCACCCGCACCAGCCAAAACGAGCGCAGCAATCCCAAGAACCGGGGCCAAGAAACCTTTTTTCATGAACGCTCCTATGCGTGTTTGCCGCGTACCAGCGCATCATAGGTGTGGACCATATCTTCACACACACGGCCTGGCTGGTAGTGGATGCCAGCAATCTCTTTGACTGGTGTTACTTCTGCTGCGGTGCCTGTGATGAAGCATTCAGAGAAATTGCCGAGTTCCTCAGGCATGATCGTCCGCTCAACCACTTCATAGCCCTTTTTGCGCGCGAGGCGGATCACGGTCTGCCGCGTGATGCCATTGAGGAAGCAATCGGGCACGGGGGTATGGATCGCCCCGTCTTGTATGAAAAAGACATTCGCACCAGTGGCTTCGGCCACATGACCGCGCCAATCGAGCATCAAGGCATCTGCATAGCCTTCCGCTTCTGCGGCATGCTTTGAATCTGTACAGATCATGTAAAGACCAGCCGCTTTGGCTTCACAGGGGGCGGTCTTTGGATCGGGCCTGCGCCATTTAGCGTGGGTCATGCGAATCCCGCTCATCTTATCGGCGAAGTAACTGCCCCATTCCCAGACAGCAACTGCGGCGCGGATGGTGCTTTGTTGTGCTGACACGCCCATCATTTCGCTGCCCCGCCACATAACAGGGCGGATGTAGCAATTTTCAAAGCCGTTGCGGGCCATGGCTTCGGCCTTGGCGGACTCAATATCTGCCACAGTGAATGCGGGCTTCATCCCCAAAATCTCTGCCGACCGGAACAAACGCTCTGTATGGCGCAGGCTTTCAAAGATCTGACCGTCATAGGCGCGCTCGCCCTCAAAGATCGACGAGCCGTAATGGAGACCATGGGTCAAGACGTGCACTTTCGCCTCGCGCCAAGGCTTAAATTCGCCGTCCATCCAGATCCAGCCGTCGCGATCGTCGTAAGGAATGAAAGTCATGTGTCTTGCGCCTAGTTCAGTGTATAGGTTTATCAAAGCTTCACAGTCGGTGGGCTTGAACCCAAATGCGATGAGACGCAATCTCTTGGACCAGCCATGACTGTCAACACCTTACCGAACGCTTTTGCCAGATCAAGCAGCCCTGCCGCAGGCGGGCCACGCCTCTATTTACGCGAAGATGAGCTCGACCGCGGGGTTTCCTTGATTTTTAAGGCGGGTGATTTGTTGAAGGCGTCCACAGAAGCACTTAGACAACAACACCAAGTTTCTTGGGCCGAAGCGCGTTGCCTGTGCGAATTATTGGGCCATCCCCTCCCAGTTCTAAAGCTTGCAGCAGAACTTGGACTGAGCAAACAAGCCATGTTAAAGACGCTCGACGAATTAGAATCGCGCACTTGGTTGCACCGCGCAGAAGATTCGCGCGATGGACGGCGCAAAATTGTTCATCTCACCGCCCAAGGCACCACGGTCGCAACCGAACTGGCTTTGGCTATGCGCAGCTGTTTGGCCGCCGCATACCGGGTCGCAGGCAGTGAAGCTGTGGCGGGGTGCGACAAAGTCCTTTCTACGCTTATAGGGTCGCCCACCGGAATTACCTCGTCTGCAACATCGAACGTGTCACCAAAACCCACACCTAATAGAGCTCCCTAATGGCCCCTCGAGCACCAGCCGATCATCCAGCCCACCTGCTTGTTGTCGATGATGATGATCGCATTCGCAGCCTCTTGAAGCGCTATCTCAGTGGCCTTGGTTATTCAGTGACCGAGGCTTCAGATGCGGCTAGCGCCCGCAAGCTAATGGATGCCTTGATGTTTGATCTTGTTATCTTGGACGTGATGATGCCAGGGGAGGATGGCGTTTCGCTGACCCGTTCCGTAAGAGGTGAGCGCGATACGCCCATCATTCTTCTGACCGCTTTGGGTGACCCAAGCCACAGGATTGAGGGTCTCACTGCGGGTGCCGACGATTACCTCGGCAAGCCTTTTGAGCCTGAGGAATTGGCTTTACGCGTCGCAGCAATCTTAAAGCGCGCGCGCCCTGCTCCTGCAGCCGACCTGCTGCTATTAGGTTCTGCCACTTGGAACACCACCAAAGGCGAGTTGCGCCGAGATGGGGCTTTGGTGCGTTTGACCGATGCTGAACGAGATCTGCTGACCGCCCTAGCAGCCAGACCCGGCGCGACCATCACGCGGGAAGAATTGGCGCGCAAAGCAGGTGTGACGGTCGAGCGGTCGATTGATGTGCAGGTCACCCGCTTGCGCCGTAAATTGGAAGATGATCCGGCAGAGCCTCATTATCTGCAGACGGTCCGTGGGCTTGGCTATCGGTTGATGCATGATGCGTAAAACTGTTTTGCGGCAAGGCCTTTTACGATGGACCTAAAGGCGCTGATCCCGCGCGGGCTTTTTGCCCGCTCACTCCTTATCATCGTCTTGCCCGTGGCGATCATGCAAATGGTCGTAACTTACTTGTTCTTTGATTTGCATTGGGAACAAGTTAGCCGGCGCTTGAGTGAAGGTGCAGCAGGCGATGTTGCCCTCCTTACCCAACTTTATTCTGACAATCCGACAGCTGAAAACCTCGTTGCCGTTACCAATTATGCACGGGCAGACTTGCGCCTCTCGGTTGCCCTACAGAAGCAGGCCAAATTGCCAGAGCGAGAGCGCCTTGCGGTGATACCCGCCTTTGACCGTACCTTGCGGCGGGCTTTGTCCGGGTCAGTACGGCAGAAATTCTGGTTTGATACGACGCGTTATCCCGATTATGTCGACATACGGGTTGAAGTGCCCGGTGGGGTTTTGCGCTTTTTAGCCTATCGCGACCGGGTTTTTGCCTCGACAGGTGGTATCTTTATTCTTTGGTTAGCAGGCGCGACCATACTTTTGGCCACGGTCTCAGTCCTATTCATCCGCAATCAAGTCCGCCCGATGGAGCGGCTGGCTGATGCAGCTGATCGGTTCGGACGGGGCGAGAATGTCAGCCTCAAGCCCGCAGGTTCAGCCGAAGTGCGTCGGGCAACCTTAGCCTTCTTGCAGATGCGCGGGCGCATTCAACGCCATATCGAGCAACGCACGAATCTGCTTGCCGGGGTCAGCCATGATTTACGCACCCCGCTTACGCGTCTCAAGCTGCAATTGGCCATGATGCCCCCTTCCAGCGATATTGACGAAGCACGCAAAGATATAGTCGAGATGGAGGGGATGCTCGAAGAGTATTTGGCCTTTGCGCAAGGCCAATGGTCGGAAGAACCAGAAGCGGTGGATCTGGCTGAAATTGGCCGAGCCATCATTCAAGATGCTTCCCGCGCTGGTCGCGAAATAGATGGGTCCGGCCTTTCTGCTAACCTGCCCACCTCGGGCCGCCCGATCGCCTTAAAACGCTGCCTTTCTAACCTCGTTGAGAATGCCCTGTCCTTTGGTCAAACGGTAGCGATTAGTTCATCGGAGAGCAGCGACGCCATCTATCTTTATGTTGACGATGATGGCCCTGGGATTCCGCCTGAAAGCTACGAAGAGGCGCTAAAGCCATTTTCCAGGCTAGATCCGGCCCGCAACCAGAATCGCAAGGGGGTCGGGTTGGGGCTGGCGCTTGCTTATGACGCGGCCCGCTCACACGGTGGCAACTTGGCGCTGTCGCGCTCTACCTTGGGGGGTCTTCGGGTGAGTGTCCGTCTGCCGCTTTAGGGTGCTTTGGGCGCAACGAACCCGATTTCAGAAACTCAGCGAATTGATCGCCGCAGTCCAACCGATCTTCGCTCTCGCGCAGCGTTTGGTCGAGGCCCGCCATGGTCTTAGACAAGTCGGCATCATCCTTCAGCCAGAGCGCTTCTGCTAGGCGCAACCGACGGGCAAGCCCTAGGACACGGGCGGCAGCCTTGAGGCTATCGGTTGAAATACCTACCGCTTCTAAAGCCCAAGCCGCGGTCCGCAGCCTTCTTGCGGCGCGAGCAAACCCTGCAACAGGTTCTTGGGTATCAGCTTCTAGGATCGAAACCCAAGCGGCCCGTTGATCCTGCATCGCATCAAATCGTGCCATCAAAACATCAAACAAACGATCCCGGGTTGACGCTTCTTCTTCGATATATACCGAAGCTTCCAGCATCGCACGATCCAACATTTGGTCGAGATATTCGACTACAGAAAAGCGCGTAATCCCAGCTTCCGCGCAGGCCGAAAGGCTTTGTCCTGCCTGTTGGCAAAGGCTGAGCAAGCCGACATCAGCCCATGATTTTTCGGCGCACAGAGCCAAAGCCGCTTCGCCCAGGGCTTTAAGGAGCGTTGTGTGCAAGGATGGGTCGCGGTTGATCATGCGCACAATATAGGGTGCAATGGACTGCGCGGCTACTTGCCCAATTGGCGCGAGCGATGGATCGCCGCTTCAACCGCGCGCCGTACCAAGGTTACAATCCCGCCACCGGCCGTCAAAGCATCTGTTGCGGCGGCGGTTGTGCCTTCCGGGCTCGTCACAGCGCGGCGCAAATCCTGCGGGCTTTGCCCGGTTTGCTCCATTAAGGCTGCCGCGCCGATCACAGTCTGCCAAGCCAATCGCTCAGCCATTGAACGGTCTAGGCCTTCGGCTTCACCAGCTGCCGCCATGGCTTCAGCCAAAAGGAACACATAGGCCGGGCCAGACCCAGACACGGCAGTAACCGCATCCATCTGCTTTTCGCTTTGAAGCTTTTCCACTGTTCCGAGCGGACGCAAAAGGGAAACTGCCAAAGCTTCCGCCTCAGAGGGCACCGTCGGGCTATTCCAATAAGCCGTTACGCCTTTTCCGATTTGACCGGGCGTATTGGGCATCGCACGGATCACGTGGCTAGCGCAAAGAACCTCCGTAATCTTGGCCGTGCCAAGTCCGGCCATAATCGACAGCACCAATGTATGATCAGAAACCAGATGCTTGATGGTCTGTTCACCCAAACTTGGAAACAACTGAGGTTTAATGCCCAAGACAACGCAGTCAAAAGGGGCGCACTCGGCAGGGTCCGGGTTCAAGACCCAGTTTTGCGCACCGATAATTTCTGACACTTCCGACGATGGATAAGGCTCATACACCACTAAATCGAACGTATCGGACATCGGGACCCATCCGCGCAACATGGCTCCGCCCATCCGGCCACCGCCGACAAGCGCAATTCTCTTTTTCATAAAACTCAAGCCTCTCCGGCGGTCTCAAACAAAGCTGCTTGGGCGGCCTCTTCAGGTGTTTTGCCCGCCCATAGCAAGAAGTTAAATGCAGGATAAAACCGCTCACAGGCTTCCACACCGGCAGCCAGAATGGCCGCCACTTCAGCAGGCTCTGGCGTATCGCGGCCGATCAATGGCACCACCGCCCGCCACGACAGTGCATTATCGTCGGAAGAAAGCTCGAAATGACCCAACCAAAGTGCTTCATTCAACAAGGCAAGCAAAGAAGCAATGTCGCCCCGGCGCATGCGAGGGGCCTTCAGGTCAAAGATTAGACTCAACGCCAAGGAAGGTGCGTCTTCGCGGGCAATAAAAATCCCATGCAAATCACAATAGGTCATGGAAGCGGCAAAGTGGATTTCTTCGTCTAAACGCTCATAAGCTTTGGAGTCAGCGGCCAGAACGGCTTCAACCGTATCTAGAGTGTCCACATCTTCGAAAAAATCTTCGTCTCGAAGCGTAAATTGACGGTCCATGGTAACCTCCACGGTGGTTCGCTTACAAACGGCACACGAATCGCGAGCCGCTATTGGGCATGGTTGGCGGGAATGGCGCGCGCTGCAAGCGCTGCGCCAATGCTTTTAGCTGCTTTTGGCCGATTTTTTTGGTGCGGCTGTTTTTGTTGCCGCTTTTGCGGGCTTTTCCATCGAAGCCTCTAGCGCATCGAGACGCGCCTTCAGGCTATCAGCCTCGGCGCGGGCAGATGCGGCCAGATCTTTGACGGCGTCAAACTCATCGCGACGCACCAGATCCATGTCCACAACCATGCGCTCCATTTGCGAGCGCCAGAAGGCACGGGCCTCTTCGCCCACGCCCTGTGCCACGCCCGCAGCACTGGTCGCTAATTTTGAAAATTCGTCGAGGAAAGGATTACGTGTTTGCATAAGGACCTTCTAGCGGGTCTATTCCCGTTGCGCTATGATAAACTTGCATCACCTGCGCGAGACCTGCTGTTCTAGCACAAGGTGCTTAAGATCGCCTTTGCCGTCACGGTGAAGTTTGTCTTAGCGTTTTCCAAGGCCTTTTAGCGTGGTGCTGTTTTTGTGCACGGCTGTAGTTGTAAGAGGCTTTGCATCTGTCCCTACTCCTTTGCTAAAGGCCTTGTATGATCGACATGGCCATTCCGTTTCCCGAACTTTCCCCTTTTGTGTTCCAACTGCCGATGTTTGACCTGTTCGGGTTTGCACTTGGGCCATTTGGCTTGCGTTGGTATGCGCTGGCCTATGTCGCTGGCTTGGTCCTTGGTTGGCGGCTGATGGCGGGGATGGTGAAAAAGCCCGGCCTATGGGGTCCAACTTCACCACTTGATGAGGAAGATATCGACGACTTCCTGTTTTATGCGACCTTGGGCGTGCTGCTTGGCGGTCGTGTTGGCTATGTCTTGTTTTATCGCCCAGAAATGCTGGCTGATCCGATGTCGGTGTTGCGGGTATGGGAAGGCGGCATGAGCTTCCATGGCGGCTTCCTCGGCGTCTGTTTGGCCGTGATCGGCACAGCACTGGGTCGAAAGAAGTCTATTCTTTCCCTGGGCGATGCCGTGGCCGTCGTGTCCCCCATTGGTTTGTTCCTCGGCCGGATGGCAAATTTTATCAATCAGGAGCTTTATGGCCGCGCAGCTGATGTGCCGTGGGCCTTCATCTTCCGCACCGACCCTGAAGGTCTGGCACGCCACCCCAGCCAACTTTATCAGGCAGCGTTGGAAGGCCTCTTGCTCTTTATCGTGTTGCAAGTGGCTGTCGCACGGTTTGACATTTTGAAGCGCCCCGGCCAAGCCGCAGGCCTTTTTGTGGCTGGCTATGGCATAGCGCGCTTGATAGGTGAGCAGTTCCGCGAACCCGATGCAGGATTAATCTTGGATCTAACACGCGGTGAACTCTATTCAGTGCCCATGGTCATTGCAGGCATTGCCCTTTTTGTTCTGGGTAGCCTGCGCGCTGGCAAAGCCAAGCCAGAACAAGCAGAATAAACGCTGTGACCGTGCCAGAGCGCGCGCCGCCAACTGGGCTTGGAACCCGCTTGGCTCGTATGATTGCAGAGTGTGGCCCGATCAGCATTGACGCCTTCATGGCCCACGCACTTTATGATCCCCAAGCTGGCTATTACGCTAAGCAGCAGCCCTTGGGCTCACGCGGGGATTTCACCACCAGCCCTGAGATCAGTCAGATTTTTGGTGAGTTGATTGGGCTGTGGTTCGCACAAAGCTGGCTAGACCTTGGCAGCCCTTCCCCCTTCCACCTGATTGAATTGGGTCCGGGTCGGGGCACTTTGATGGCAGACATGCTGCGAGTCTGCCAAAGGGTCCCGGGCTTCATGGCGGCCTTGCAGCTGCATTTGGTTGAGACGAACCAGCAACTCAAAGAAGCCCAGCGCACCGCACTGGGAGTAATACCTGCACACTGGCACGACACGCTCGATGACGTGCCTGATGGTGATAGTTTTATCATCGCCAATGAATTCCTCGACTGTTTGCCTGTCCGCCAATATGTGCGAGGCGAGCAGGGCTGGCATGAGAAGTTGGTTGGCCTCGATGCGGAGCAAAGGCTTATCTTTGGCCTCGGCCCACTTATGCCAGAGCCACCCACATGCGCCCAGCCTAATGACAGCGTCGGTGCCGTGCGTGAAGAGTCACCGGGGCTTCCAACGCTGGTTGAAACCATCGCCAAGCGTCTACGCACCGCCTCTGGACGTGCCCTGATTATTGATTACAGCGACGTGAGTGGCGAAGCCGGAGATAGCTTCCAAGCACTTTTCCGCCATCAAAAAATCCACGCATTAGACCATGTTGGCGAAGCCGATCTGACAGCCCATGTCGATTTTGCTGCCTTGATTTCATTGGCCATCGCGAGCGGCCTCGGCACCTCTGGCCCAGTAACACAGCGCCAATTCCTGCAAAGTCTTAGCATTGAAGCGCGCCGCGATGCCCTCATTCGCGCAAACCCCCACTGCGAATCTGACCTGACTGAGAGTGTGGAAAGACTGATCGGAGAGGCGCATATGGGCTTGATGTTCCATGTGGTGGCGTTTGAGTCTCCCCTCAATGCCGCCGCTGGTCCATCCATTGGACTTTAACCGACCATGTCAGACGTCGCCACAAAGCTTACCCCCGCATTTCCATCCGAAGACGTGATCTTTGAACTCGCCCCTGTGCGATCAGCCATGCTGTCGCAATTGGCAGGGTTTGAGCATGGTTTTTATGGTCGCGTTGGCGGGGTGTCCTCGGGCATTTATGAAAGCTTGAACTCTGGCCCCGGCTCAAACGATGATCCGGCCAATGTGGCAGAAAACCGTTGCCGCATCGCCAGCCACATTGGCGTCTCGCCTGACCGCCTTCTGTCAGCCTATCAAGTCCATGGTACAGACGCCTTGATGGTCGATGGCCCTTTCCACGGTGAACGCCCGCAAGTCGACGCTTTGGTGACGCGCTGTCCATCGGTTGCGCCATCGGTGCTAACAGCTGATTGCGCGCCAATATTATTTGCAGACCCTGCCGCACGTATTGTCGCCGCAGCCCATGCGGGCTGGAAGGGCGCAATTGGCGGTATCTTGGAAGCAACGATCGCAAAGATAGTGAAGCTTGGCGGCTCCCCTGCCCGCATCGTAGCAGCTGTTGGCCCTTGCATCGCCCAAGCCAGCTATGAAGTTGGCCCTGAGTTTGTGGCGACCTTCATCCAAGCTGATCCAGCGAACGAGCGTTTCTTCATTCCCGGAAACGACGATCGCTCGCTTTTCGACCTCAAACGCTATTGCGCCGCACGGTTGCGGGCCGCAGGCTTGGGTGCGGTTGACGTGCTCCCGCAAGACACGTGCGCTGAAGAATCCCACTTCTTTTCGAACCGCCGACGCAATCTGGCAGGCGAAGCCGACTACGGACGAAATTTGTCTGCCATTCGTATCGTCCGATAGCACTACAAAGGCTTGCGCGAGGGTCACTCTCTGCTTAATCGACCGCTCAAGCAATCGCGTTGCGCTGTGACTCGGATTGGCGTTTAGACGGGGATCGATCATCATGAAATTGCTTGCAGGCAACGCCAATCAACCCTTGGCATCCTCCATCGCTGATTACCTCGATGTCCCACTCACGCGCGCCCAAGTGCGCCGCTTTGCAGACAATGAGATTTTCGCGACCATTGATGAGAATGTGCGCGGTGAAGACGTCTTCATCATCCAGTCGACCAGCGCGCCGGCCAACGACCATTTGATGGAGTTGCTGATCTGTATGGACGCGCTGCGCCGCGCGTCGGCCCGCCGCATCACCGCCGTCCTGCCTTATTTCGGCTATGCCCGTCAGGACCGGAAAACCGGTGGTCGGACGCCTATTTCCGCCAAGCTGGTCGCGAATTTGGTCACCACAGCTGGTGCAGACCGCGTGCTGACCATGGAATTGCATGCCGGGCAAATCCAAGGCTTCTTTGATATCCCGACCGACAATCTCTTCATCACCAATACGATGGAGCAAGATATTCGCCGCAACTATAAGACCGATGATCTGATGATCGTCTCCCCAGACGTTGGCGGTGTGGTGCGCGCGCGCGCCTTAGCTAATCGCCTTGGTGCCGACCTTGCCATAGTTGACAAGCGCCGCGAGCGGGCCGGCGAGAGCGAAGTGATGAACATCATTGGCGACGTGTCAGGCCGAGCCTGCATCCTGTTTGATGACATTGTCGATTCGGCTGGTACGCTGTGCAATGCCGCCGCCGCCATGATGGACAAAGGCGCTGCCTCGGTTTCAGCTTATGTGGCCCACGGCGTGATGTCGGGAGGAGCATTTGACCGCGTCGATGCGTCAGCTCTGAAAGAGTTAGTTGTCTCAAACTCCATCGATCACGGCGACAAATTCTCGACGTCGAGCAAAGTGCGCTGCGTCTCCGTTGCGCCCCTTATTGGGGAAGCCATTCGCCGGATCGCGAATGAAGAAAGCGTTTCGAAGCTGTTTGATTAAGGCTGGCGCTGGTTTCCGCGCTGCTCGTGTCGTGTCTCGGCATAAGACGCTAGCTACGGGTTGTTGCGCTTAACTCTGGAATATTGCTTTCCACCCAAAACACAAGCGACCGCACTTCTTGCCTCAGAGACTTGCCAAGCGGCGTCAATTCATAGGTGACATGAGGCGGCACAGTGCCGTGATCTTCACGCTTGACGATCCCTGTTGTCTCAAGATCTCGCAACGTTTGGGTGAGCATTTTTTGCGAAATGCCTTCGACCTTGCGCATCAAGGAACCATTGCGCGCGGGGCCATCGTCTAACGCATTGATAACCAGCAGCGACCACTTACTTGCAACAAACGCCAGATAGCGTCGCGACGCACATTTTCGAGCAAGCACGTTTGGCGGCTGTCCCATCTTCTTTCCTGCGCAAATTTTATAGGCACCAAAAGGTGCGTACTATCATTAGGGTAATGGCTTGGCTAGCTTCTAGATCGTATAGCTAACTGGGGACAAAGATGAACTTACTCAATAACATCGGCGCTATCATCACAATGTTGATGGGCTGCTTGGGATTATTCTTTCCAAAGAAAGCATCTGAGTTGACAGGACTTTCGCCAGTTACGCCAGCTGGACAGGCGGAGTTTCGGGGAACTCTCGGCGTCACGTTTATATTTCTGGGATTGGTCCCTGTCGTCACACAGAACGACGTTGCGTTCCTAACTGTTGGCCTATGCTGGCTCGGCGCCGCAATCGGCCGCGTCATTTCGATCTTTTTAGACCATGGCAATGAAGCAAAGAATTGGATTGCAGTTGGGTTTGAATGCGCGATTGCAGCGCTGCTTTTAGTTGGGCTGTCGGTCGTCGTTTAGGCCGCTAGCCACCTCATCGGCAGGCCCAAGCGCCTGCCGATAGGGGTTTTGTTGTCTTATTCAGCCATGGCTGCTTCGAGGTTGGTAGCGACTTTTTTCAAGAAGCCTTCGGTGGAGAGCCAAGATTGCTCATCACCGACCAACAAAGCCAAGTCCTTGGTCATGAAGCCATCTTCAACTGTAGCGATGACGACTTCTTCCATCTTGGTGGCGAACTTCATCAGCTCTGCATTGTCGTCGAGCTTTGCACGGTGGGCGAGGCCACGGGTCCAAGCAAAGATTGAGGCGATGGAGTTGGTGGAGGTTTGTTCGCCGCGCTGATGTTGGCGGTAGTGACGGGTCACCGTGCCGTGGGCAGCTTCTGATTCCAAGACCTTGCCATCTGGCGTCATCAGAACCGACGTCATCAGACCCAGAGAGCCAAAGCCCTGTGCGACGGTGTCGGATTGGACGTCGCCGTCGTAATTCTTACAAGCCCAAACAAAACCGCCCGACCATTTCATAGCCGAAGCCACCATGTCGTCGATCAAGCGGTGCTCATACACCAGACCCAATTCCTTGAACTGGGCCGCATAATCAGCGTCGAACACTTCTTGGAAGATGTCCTTGAAACGGCCATCATAGGCTTTCAGGATCGTGTTCTTGGTCGACAGATAGACAGGGTATTTGCGAGCCAAACCAAAGGCAAAGCTGGCATGGGCAAAGTCGCGGATCGAGTCGTCGAGGTTGTACATGGCCATAGCCACGCCAGAGCCTGGGTAATCAAACACTTCGTGCTCAATCACCTGGCCGTCTTCGCCGACGAATTTGATCGTGAGCTTACCGGGGCCTGGAACTTTGAAATCGGTGGCTTTGTACTGGTCAGCAAAGGCATGACGGCCGATGATGATCGGCTTGGTCCAGCCTGGAACCAGACGCGGCACGTTGGCGCAGATGATTGGCTCCCGGAACACCACGCCACCCAGAATGTTGCGGATCGTGCCGTTTGGCGACTTCCACATCTTCTTCAGCTTGAACTCTTCAACGCGCGCTTCATCGGGGGTGATGGTAGCGCACTTAATGCCAACGCCATGCTTTTGGATGGCCTTGGCTGCGTCGATGGTGACTTGGTCGTTTGTTGCGTCGCGGTTCTCGATCGAGAGGTCATAATACTCAATCTCGAGGTCGAGATAAGGCGTGATCAGGAAGTCTTTGATCATCTGCCAGATGATGCGGGTCATTTCGTCGCCATCAAGATCGACAACTGGATTAGCAACTTTAATCTTCGCCATGTTTTTCCCCTATTGGTCCACGAACGCCGCGGCCTGTAAGTGATATGTCCGCAAATCGGTTGGGTGGGCTATAGCACCTCCAGCGATGTGGAAAAGACGTCTTCAACAAGAGTGACAGCGACAAGATGCGCAAAGATGCAGAACCGGCCCCCGCGCCTACAGCTTGGGCTCCTCCAAAGCCTGCTTTTGACGGCTCCCGTCCGGTGGGTGTAGGCCCCAATGGGCCGCTGTCGAAAGCCGAACAGGCTGCCCTACCCGGTTGGGGTGAGGCACCTGCCATTTGCCTTGTCCATCCGCAGATGGGCGAGAATATTGGTGCGACGGCTCGGGCCATGGCCAATTTTGGCTTTTCAGAGTTGATTCTGGTTAAGCCACGCGATGTCTGGCCCAATCCAAAGGCTTGGGCACTAGCGAGTGGCGCTGAATGGCCCTTGGAAAGTGCGCAGGTGGTTGAAACGGCCGAAGAGGCTCTGGCTGAAAAAACCTTTGTGATCGCGACCACGGGTACGCCCCGCCAACTCGACAAGCCGCTCATCGGACCGCGCGAAGCGGTCGCCCGCATGCGGGAAGCCATGCGCGCAGGGGAAAAGCCGGTGATCTTGTTTGGGTCTGAGCGTTCTGGCCTCGAGAATGATTTGATCATTGGGGCGGACCTCTTGGTGACGTTTCCCGTCGATGGCCGCTTTCCCAGCTTGAATCTTGCCCAATCGGTTGCGTGCTTCTGTTATGAGTGGGCGAGTGGGTCAGAGGCAAACGGCCCGCCCCCCGGTTGGACCATTGAAGAAAAGCCCACCGCCCCGCGCGCAGCCTTTGAAAGCTTTTTTGAGCATTGGGTAGCCGACTTAGACGAGACCCGCTTTTTCTGGCCAGAGGACCGCAAAAGCACGATGGTGGAAACCATGCGCAACGCCTTTGTGCGGGGCCGCTTCACGATGAATGAGATCAGCCTGATCCGGGGTGCGCTGCGCTCCTTGGCTGGTGGGCCGCGTCGTCGGGCGCTAGAGACCGATGCCGCCGTGCAGCGCGCCAAGCTGGAAAGCTGGGTCAAGGCGCGCCGCGAGGGTAATCAGCCAGTGTGCCTCGATCTTCAAACAGAGACAGCCAAAATCGGCGCAGGCCCGGTCGAAGCTGACTATGTCTACAGTGTTTTTGACGCCGATGATGGCGTCGTCATCGTTTGCGATGGCCTAGGCCAGCTCGGCGCTTGGATGGTGAAGCTATCTCAAGGGCGCATCAAAGCCGCGACTTATCAGGCCTTCGCCACAAGCGATAAGGCCGACGCGACTTAAGCTTTCGGTTTTCCAGCCATAAAGCTAGGAATCTTCGCGCGGAGCCAGTTACGGGCTGGCTTTTCAACCAGTGCATGGGCAATCGCTGCCACGACAATGCTGGTCCAAACGCTTCCAATGCCAATCACCAAGGCCATCGTGCCCTTCGGCTCGCCGATCACACGCTCAACAATCTGATAAAGAGCAATATCGACGGGGAGATGGACCATATAGGCCGCAAACGAAATCTCGCCCAAATAGACCCAAGTCTTGGACGCCAATAGCGGCGCTTGGTTGGTTTTGGACGTCTCTGCAAGAAAGAACACAAGACCAGCTAAGCCCGGCCAAATCCAATAGGAAGGCCACCCCCATGCAGCAGCCATGGCTACCCAAATCGCGCTGATGGCTACACCAAGCCCTGCAACGCCCGCAGGCAAGCTCAAGTTTCGCCCCAAGAACCATAAAGCGATCCCCATTCCGAAGGACGGTACAATGCGGACAATCCCGCCCTTCCAAGTCATGTTCATCAGCTCAATCTTGTAATGGCCCATCCAAGCGACGAAGGTGGCGAACACCGCCGCCATCACCACCACGCCGATCAAAGGCCGCTTCGCAAATAAAGCGGCGATGCCAAAGCTGATCGGGAAAGTCAGATAAGCAAACCATTCTGCTGAAATCGACCAAGAAGGGAAGTTCCACCCATCAGAAGCCACTAGGCCCCACGCATGCAACAAGGCGAGATGATAGGGAATTTGCTCCACCACGAAGGCGGAGGCCTTGAAAGTTGCGCCCATCAGGGACCCTGCCGCCCAAATGGCAATCATAGCGGCCAAGCAAATCAGATGGAGCGGGTAAATTCGTGCCAAGCGCGCCCATACAAAGCTGCGCCAAGAAAACGTTTTCGCTTCGACCTGCGGGCCGTAGACATGAGCCAAAACAAATCCGGATAAGATGAAGAAAAGATCGACGCCATAATTGCCAGCATGGACAATGCCGATAGAATCGCGTGGTCCTAGATCAAAGCGTTCCCAGAAAAAGTAGATCAAAAGCCAGAATGCAGCGACAAAGCGCAGACCGGTAAGTGGGCGAATATCGGCTGGATAGAGCATGTTAAACCTAATCTATGGATTTATATTCGGACATTAAACGACTAATCTTGTTACTTTGATAAGACCTTCGTGACGCACAGAATTTTTCAGCCGTTTTATCGGCCGTTGCGCGTTTCGCTCGACTTTACGTGCAATTCCTGCAATCACAGCGCCGAACACAAGGCCGCCCGTGAGGGCTGCGAGGCGCATGAACGATGACATTTGATCAAAGCGACAATTCCCCGCGCAAGAAAAACGCGCTAGATACCAAGCCTTGGCTGCGCAAAGCCGACCCTGAAGCTACCCCACTGCCAGCAGATTCCATTGTCGAGCGCCCCGGTGAACGGATCGCCAAGGCCTTGGCACGCGCGGGCCTATGCTCGCGCCGGGAAGCGGAGCGCTGGATTGAAGAAGGTCGGATCAGCGTCAATGGCGTAGTGCTGGAAAGCCCAGCCTTTAACGTCACGGCTCAAGATCGTATTGCAGTAGATGGCCGCCCCGTCGACAGCCCAGAACCGACGCGCCTGTGGCGCTATCATAAGCCAGATGGCTTAGTGACCACCCACAAGGACCCGCAAGGCCGGGAAACGGTGTTTGACCATTTACCCCAAGACCTGCCGCGCGTGATTTCAGTTGGACGGTTGGATTTAAGTTCCGAAGGGCTGCTCTTGCTGACAAATGATGGCGGATTAGCTCGGTCGCTGGAACTGCCCTCAACTGGTTGGCTGAGGCGTTATCGGGTCCGCGCTTTCGGTCGGGTTAGCCAAGAAGAACTGGCGCAACTGGCCGATGGCATCACAGTCGACGGTATCACTTATGGACCGATGGAAGCGGTCCTTGATCGGGCAGAAACCGCCAATGCCTGGATCACCGTCTCGATCCGCGAAGGCAAGAACCGTGAAGTCCGTCGCGTTCTGGAAGCCATTGGGTTGAAAGTAAACCGCCTGATCCGCGTTTCCTATGGCCCGTTCCAATTGGGCAAAATGCCACCGGGCAGTGTGGAAGAAGTGGCCCCTTCAGCTTTGAAGGAAATGTTGGGAGCCCTTATGCCAGACTTGCCACAGCGCTTTTCCAGCCGGCCAGCGCGGGTGCCGCGCCCAGAACTCGAGGCCCCTGCCCTTGTCAAAACAGGTCGTCGGGGTCCTAAACCGCCGCCCAAGTCAGCTAAGACACGCGTTAGTCTGCTCGAAGAAGAGACAATGCGGCGTGAGGCGGGCAAAGCCAAAAGTCGCGCGGCACATGCAGGTTCAGGCACCCCTGCGGCAAAGGGGAAATCAGATTGGGCCGGAAAGTCCCAGGCAGGCTTCAAAAAGCCTTCGGAAGCGGGACCCACCTCAAAGGGCAAGCCTTACGCAGCGCCCTGGCGGGCAGGCGACGGGCCAAAACGCGCCCAAGCTTCCACAAAACCAAGAAAGCCAAGCAGATAGAG
This sequence comes from Pseudomonadota bacterium, assembly GCA_041160865.1. Lineage (GTDB taxonomy): Bacteria > Pseudomonadota > Alphaproteobacteria > Caulobacterales > Aquidulcibacteraceae > Aquidulcibacter. Next base: position 62,544 of record JBEAVQ010000003.1, read on the forward strand.
GACGTAGGCGAGGCCTTGCATCGGGTCCATATCAGCCGGATTGCCGCCAACCATGGTGCCAAGTAGCAAAGCACTCATAAAATTGTTGGCGACATGGCCGCCAATGGCGGCCTCCAAGCCGTTTAGTCGCCAGGTGGAATAGCCAAACAGGAGGCCCATAAAGAACGTTACCACATAGGTGGCCCAACCCGGATGCCCGATGTGGAGAATCGAGAAGATTACAGCGGTCACCAAAACCGCGACCAAGCCATGGGCGATGAAGCGCTGCACATGCTGTAACAGCCAGCCGCGAATATATACCTCTTCAAAGGTCGATTGCACGAACGTTCCTGCGAGATAGACGCCAGCCAAAAGCAACCAGTCACTTGCTGAAAACTGTGCCAGCCGCGCTTCAAAAGGCCCCATGCTTTCCTGATCAAAGGCCGCCGAGGTTACATAACTCAAAACCACAACGGCAAAGGAGGCGCTAATGGCTAAAGGCCAACGAAACCTAGATGCACCCGTGAACAGGGTCTTGATTGGCGCGCGCTCGACATATTTGCGCCAAGCCATCAAGGCAAGAAAAGCGGGGCCAAACCCACCGACCATCAAGGCGAAAGAACCCATCGCTTCTTCAGAGGCACTAAACTCAGTCCCCTTTATTAAAAGCATGTTCCGCAGCGGCTCAAAAAACAAAGCCAAGATGACGATACTGATTTGCCAAACCAGAAAAATCCCGACGCCGCCCGCGATGGTTCGCCACGTTTTAGACCTGTTCCCACGCATCGCTAGCAAAAAATGATCAGCCTGCGGTGGAATGGCTGGGGAACTTTCAAGCATCAAATAACTCCTGCGGCGAGCCTATGGGCTCCGACGGAACCTCAATCTTAGTGGGTCGCACCACCCGTGCCAAGGCCACACAATCGACCCGCACAGCCGCGGCGCGCAATAAGGCTGCCGTGCAGTCCTGAAGCGTTACCCCAGTCGTCATCGCATCATCAACAAGAACAAAGGGCCGTCCTTTCACGGGCTGAGAAACGTGAAATGTCCCAGTGACATTGCGTTTCCGCCCGCTGGCGGAGAGGCCATTTTGACTGGGCTTCGCGCGTTTGCGCTGCAAGAGTAGCGGATTGTAAGGGTGATCAACCCTCGTGGCTAAGGCAGCTGCCAGCCAGCTTGATTATAGCCACGCTGCCACCAGCGCGACCAATGCAAAGGCACTGATAGGATTTGATCGACTTCAGCCACAAATGGGGCAGCCTCCAACATCCAAGCGGAAAATGCCCGCAACCATCCTTACGCCCCCCGTGCTTGAGGTTTAGGACCAATGGCTTGGATAAATCATCATACGCTAGGACCGCACGAGCCCGTTTGTAAAGTGGCAGCTGAGCTAAACAGACTGGGCGTAAAATATCTGGGCTTGTTGCTTCGGCAATCGGGAATTCGCAACACATACATCCAGGCACGTAGAGAACATCCAGCGCGCGCCAAAGGTCTGCTTCTAGGGTGCCCAAGCAGTCTACATGCGCATCTGATAGCAGCGAGCGAGGTGGCCAAATCAAATCAGCAAGTGTAGTTTCGAAGTGGTAAGGCATTTGAGATCGCGGCATCAGATCTCTACCTGTGGTTCTTTTCTCGGAAATAGCGCATAATCCCTCATCATGGAAAGCCCTAATACAACGATGCTGTTTGATCGGAAGCTTCTGGCGTTCCGGCGAAACCGAGCCGCTAAAGGGTTTCGCGCGGTTTCATTCTTAAAGGATCGCGCGGTCGACGACGTTTGTGAGCGGCTGGACTTTATCAATCGCCGGTTTGAACTGGCCCTCGACATCGGTTCCCAAGGCGGGTTTTTGGCAGCGGCAATCGCCCGCCACGGCAACTTGCTCGACAAAATTGGGTCTTTAGCGGAATGCGATCTAAGCCCCGTTATGCTGGCCCAAAGTGGCGGAAGAGGCTTCGTAGCCGACGAAGACCACATGCCCCTAGCGCCACTCAGCTTAGACCTAATTGTTTCAACGCTCGGCCTGCATTGGGTGAATGATGTGCCTGGCTTCTTGGCGCAAGCCCGCCTTGCTCTTCGCCCGGATGGCTTGTTGTTATTGATCTTTTTGGGTGGGCGCACCCTGCAAGAGTTACGTGCCTGTTTAGCGCAGGCAGAAACTGAAGCCTTTGGCGAAGCCTTCGCGCGCGTTTCACCCTTCGCCGATGCCCAAGATGGCGCTCAGCTGCTGCAACGGGCCGGCTTTGCCCTGCCTGTTGCCGATAGTGATGTCGTGACGGTGCGCTACGCCAACCTATTCGGCCTCTTGCGGGACTTGAAAGCAATGGGCGAGACGGCAGTTTTTCACCAAAAAGCACCGCGTAAGCTGACCCGTGGTATCATCGCGCGCGCCGCTGACCTCTATCAAGCCAAGCATTGCGATGGGGATGGAAAAGTGCGCGCCACGTTTGAGTTGATTACGTTGACGGGCTGGGCCCCACATGAAAGTCAGCAAAAGCCCCTACCACGCGGAAGTGCAAAAATGCGGCTTGCTGATGCTTTAGGAACCCGGGAAATATCAACTGGCGAAAAGCCAAGCGGCTAAAACCGTTTAGCGGCTGGCAGCGATAGCCGCAACAATCTTATTGGTAATCTGGTCATACATGCCGTTGGTGTTACCGCCGACCAATTGCATGGCAGGAATCATCACGATCACCATAAGGGCTGCAATCAGGCCATATTCAATGGAGGTGGCACCGCGCTCATTTTTTAGCTTTTTGAAAATCACGACAAGCGCCTCTGTTCTAGATGCTCACGCAGAATTGAAACCAGCGGGATGTCAGCTTCTGGCATGGGATAGCTGTCTAAATCCTGAGGTTGGACCCATGCTAAATGCTGCCCTTCTTGGCCTTTCGGCTCTCCCCGCCAACGCTGCGCTGTCCATAGCGGCATCAGCAAATGGAAATCGGGATAGGGATGAGATGCGAAAGTCAGCGGCCTAAGGTCCTTAGGCTCGACGTCCAAGCCCAGCTCTTCCGCCAATTCACGACACAAAGCGGCTTCTGGATATTCGCCAGATTCAATCTTGCCGCCTGGAAACTCCCAGAGCCCAGCAAGACTTTTCCCCTGTGGTCGTTGTGCTAACAACACGGCACCGTCCCCGTTAATCAAAGCCGCTGCCGCTACTAATAAAAGTCGCATTAGGCCCTATCCAGTCCCTACATAAGCCATAAATATTAAATATTCCCAATTCTTAGTCGCTAAATCCAATCCAATTAGGATCGGTAGTCACCATTTATACTGATATACCCATGGGTTAGATCGCACGTCCAGACTTTTGCCTGGCCGCTCCCCAGACCTACGTCCACTAGAATATCAATTAATTGACCGCGCATATGCGCATCAACTTGGTTAACATCATAGGCAACGGCACCGCCTGCTTTGGCTGTCCATTGCCCGCCAAAGCGAACCGCAAGGTGGTCGATAGCAATGGATTCGCCCGCTTTGCCAACGGCCATAACAACCCGTCCCCAATTGGCATCCTCACCAGCAATTGCAGTTTTCACCAAGGGCGAGTTGGCGATCGCAAATCCGATTTGGCGAGCTGAGCGGTCATTAACCGCACCCTGCACCTCGATCTGGATCAGCTTTTGGGCACCTTCCCCATCGCGAACCACTTGCATGGCCAAATCATGGAAAATACCTCGCAAGGCTTCAGACACCAAAGCAGCGCGCGGGTCGCCTTGATCTTTTATCGGTGCCGCACCGCTGGCGCCCGTCGCAAAGACCAGCAGCGTATCAGACGTGGAGGTATCGCTATCGACCGAGATGGAATTGAAGGTTGTCTCAACATGGGCCGAGACCATGGCCTGCAATACGTCCGGTGCGATTGCGGCATCGGTGAAAACGAAAACCAGCATGGTCGCCATATTGGGCGCAATCATGCCCGAGCCTTTGGCCAGCCCAACGATATTCACCGCTGTTCCGTCAAGTACCAGCGTTGTCCCCACCCCTTTCGGAAAGGTATCGGTCGTAGAAAATGCCCGGGCGAGGCTTTCCCAATCGGGCGCGGCCAAGGCCTCAAACGCATTTGGCAAAGCATCGGCGACTGTTCTAGGTGGCAAAGGTGCCCCTATTACCCCTGTCGCCGCAAGAAAAATCTCATGGTCGATCGCGCCGGTTAGACGGCAGGCCTCAGCAATTGTCGCGGCATTTTTGGCAAGCCCTGCCGGGCCTGTAAACGCGTTTGAGTTTCCAGCATTGACTACTAAAGCGCGCGCGCGCCCGTTTTTGACTTTGGTCGCGCACCATTCGACATCGGCTGACCGTGTCGCGCTAAGCGTGAAAGCACCCGCCACGCTGGCACCCTCTGGAAATACCACCGTCATGAGGTCATTGCGTGTGCCGCCGTAGAGCCCGATACGGCTCGCAGATGCCTGCATGCCCGCGACAAGTGGCAAGGTCGGAAAAGCAGCGGGGGCGAGAGGGGAAACAGGGAGATTTTTCATGAAGATCGCTCTAACCGCAGCGCCCTCTCAAGTCGACACGTTTTCGCGTTTGACCTGATGGTAGATTCAGGGCGAGAAGGCGACATGCGACACGAAAAATCTGCCCGACTTGTTGAACTGGCGCGCCATCTGGCCGCAACCACCTATGGCCTGACTTTGGATGAGATGGCCGAGAAGCTGGATGTTAAGCGCCGCACTATTGAGCGTATGCGCGATCAATTGGTGATGATGTATCCCGATTTGGAAGAAATCTCTGACCCTCCAACCAAAAGATGGCGCCTGCCAAAAGGGTTGGACAGCTTTACCTTGGCACCCACCAGCGAGGAAATGGCGGCGCTAAGTACCGGCCAAAAGCAACTCGAGCGCAGTAATCCCCAAGCAGCAGGCGCGTTGGCCAGCCTGGAGACCAAGATGCTGTCGGCTCTGAAGTCGAATGTAAAGCGCCGCTTGGCCACTGATATTGAAGCCTTGATGCAAGCGGAAGCCATTGCCGTACAGCCGGGTCCACGGGCTAGTGTCGATAAGGATGTGCTGCAGGTCCTGCGCGATGCGCTTTTGGCCCTCAAGCAAGTGCGGGTGCATTATAGCGGCGGGTCAGGTGGCCCACGCCAGCGCGACCTGATCCCTTATGGCATTTTGTTTGGTGGCGAGGCCTATCTGATTGCGCGCGAGGCCCATATGGAGGAGACGACCGCCCCACGTATGTGGCGGATTGACCGCATCAGCCGACCTCTCATGCTTGATCTACCTGGCGGCGCGCCGGACGGTTTTGAATTACAAGCCTATTCAGAGCGGTCCTTTGGCGTATATCAGGAAGACACAGTCGATGTATGCCTGCGTGTTTTCCCCGATTTTGCTGATGAAGCCAGCCGTTGGGTCTTTCACCCACAACAGAGCCTAGAACGGTTAGAAGATGGGGCTTTGTTGGTGCGTCTGCATGGCGGAGGCTTAAACGAATTAGCGTGGAGCCTGTTCCGCTGGGGTGGTAAATTGGAAATCTTGGCACCACCAGCGTTAAAGCGAGCCATGGCAAATGCGCTAGAGCTTGCGACCACAATGATTAAGCCTTGATTGGACGCACGCCGCCTCACTGTTTGTTGCATTTCCTTGGCCGATCAAAACACATTAAAGAGCGACCATGACAACGCCCTCCAATGCCTCCAAACTGCCTGCTGCAGCACCTGCGCCTCTCTGGGGTGTGTTGCTGATCGTGGTCGTGCTTGGTTTAGATCAAGCCACTAAGTACTGGGTCTTAAACCATCTCAACCTTTTGACCGTCGGAAAGATAGAGATTTCTTCCATTTTCGATCTGACGATGGTGTGGAATTATGGCGTGAGCTTTGGGGCCCTCAAGGCGCATGCCGACTGGCAGCGCTGGGGTTTGGTGGCGATGTCTGGCGCGATCGCAACCGTTTTTGCGGTTTGGCTGTTCAGGGCCCAACGCCGCCAGACTTTTATCGCCTTGGCATTGGTGATCGGTGGGGCGATTGGCAATCTGATTGACCGCGTTCGATTCGGCGCTGTCGCAGACTTCTTGGATTTTTCGGGCTTCTTTTTTCCTTGGGTGTTTAATGTTGCCGATGCTGCCATTACGGTCGGCGCGATTTTGCTCGCCATCGACATGCTGATAAACCCTGAAGACACGCCACAATCGAAACAAAATTCTGGCTCAAAAAATGATTCAAAGCGTGAGTCTGGGCCACCAGCGGCGTGAACATCTGGACCTCCGGGCGGCCTTGCGTCTAAGAAGGTGTGGTACGAACGATTTTAAGGGTCGAAAAGTCGGCGCGTTGAGGTCCCACATGGGCAAAATTCTCAATTGCTGCGCCAGAACTCGGCCCTTGAATGACAAGTTTTGAGAGACATGGAGCGAGTGCTGTGAAAAAATCTTATTCTGACCTGTTGGCAGTTACTGGTTTGGCCGTCATCGCTTTGGGCGGATGCACCAGCGTACGCCAAGCTTTGGGCAGCGAGAAAACAGCGCCTGACGAGTTCCGCGTTGTCTCAAAGGCTCCTTTGGTTGTGCCACCTGAGTTCAATCTCCGTCCACCTCGCCCAGGCGAAGCCCGTCCGATGGAATTGCGGGCCGATCTTCAAGCTCGCAGCGCTGTCTTCGGCGTTCAGATGGGCGCAACCGCATCCGATGGCGAACGTCTGTTGGTTGAGAGAGCCGGTGGCACCAATGCTGATCCTCGGATCCGGGCGGTGATTGATGAAGAAACCGGCGGCGTGGCCCGCAAGCCGACCAATCTGTCGGACCGGATTATGGGTTTCGTCTCGCCCACCCCAAGCCAGCCTGCTGACCCCTTGCTGGCCGAGGCGGAAGCCGAGCGTTTGCGCCTTGAAAAAGCAGCGATCCGCAATGCTACGGGCGGCCAGCCAGTCAGCATTCAGCAGAACAAGCCCCGCGGGTTCAAACTGCCTGGCATGTAGGCCTAGCCAGCTGGCCGAAACCGCTTCTGAATGCAGGATCGGCTGTTCGACTCAGGCCAGAAGGCGCATGGTCGCCCCATGACCATTGCCCGTCTTCCGCCAGATGCCATAAATCAGATCGCTGCTGGCGAAGTGATTGAGCGCCCGGCTGCGGCCGTCAAGGAATTGGTGGAAAATGCGCTGGATGCTAAGGCAACTTCCATCCGTATCTTGGCCGAAGACGGCGGGATCAGTCGCTTGCTGGTTGAAGACGACGGCGGCGGCATCCCTCGCGATCAATTAAGCCTCGCGGTTGAGCGCCACGCGACCTCCAAACTGGCCCCAGATGCCGATGGCCATCTGGACTTACTAAATATCGTCACCATGGGGTTTCGCGGCGAAGCCTTGCCGTCCATTGGCGCGATCGCCCGGCTTGCCATCACGTCGCGCGCCAAGGATGCCGATCAAGCTTGGACCTTGCGGGTTGAAGGTGGTGTGCTTGAAGGACCAATGCCAGCCCCTTGGCCAAACAATCGCTCTGGCACGCGGGTTGAGGTGCGCGACCTATTCTTCGCAACGCCAGCCCGCCTCAACTTTATGAAATCGCCAAGATCTGAAAGCTTGGCTATTTCCGACATGGTCAAGCGCTTGGCGCTATCGCGGCCTGACGTTGCCTTCACCCTCGATCTAGATGGTCGGACCGCCCTGAAAGTCGTGCCTGAAGGATCAGACGCAGCCAGCCAAAGATCGGCACGGGTTGCCGCAATCCTTGGTCGCGATGCGGCTGCCGATGCTTTGGTTATCGATACAGAGCGCGCAGAGGTTCACTTAACTGGCCTAGCCGGTCTACCCACTGCAGCACGCGGTGATGCGCGGCATCAACATTTGTTTGTCAATGGCAGGCCGGTTAAGGACCCGCTTTTAAAGGGCGCTGCTCGGGCAGCTTATCAAGATGTGCTGGCGCGCGACCGCCATCCTGTTCTAGCGCTCTTCCTCGAAATGGATCCAAAACTGGTGGATGTGAACGTCCATCCAGCTAAAACCGAAGTGCGGTTCCGCGATCCGGCCTTGGTGCGAGGCCTCGTCATAGGGGCCCTGCGCCATGCCTTGGGTTCGAGTGGCATTCGAAGCCCGCAAGCGCTGGGTCAGGCGACATTAGGGGCGCTGGGCGCACAAACCGGCTTTGGCATGCCGTGGTCACGCGGTGGCGGCGGACAACTCAGCTCCTATCAACCAAACTTTCCGGCCTATCAACCGCCCGCTGGCGCAATTGAAGCCGGACGGGAAGCGGGCTCGTTACTCGCTGGCTTTGCCGAGCCGATGGCGCGCACAAGCTTTGAGGCACCGACCGTTGCGGGTGCACATGTTGAAGATGAGACTTCCTACCCCTTAGGTGCGGCCAAAGCTCAACTTCACGCGACCTATGTCATTGCGGAGACATCCGATGGCCTCGTAATTGTCGATCAACATGCCGCACACGAACGCTTGACCCTAGAGCGCATGAAAGCCGCTATGGAAGGCCAAGGGATTGCGCGCCAACCAAGCCTGATCCCTGACATTATCGAGATGGAAGAGGCCGATTGTGAGCGCCTGTTGGCGCGCGCCGACGAGTTTGCACGCTTCGGACTAGGATTAGAAAATTTTGGTCGTGGAGCCATTGCCGTCACGGAGACACCTGCCATCCTAGGCAAGGTCAATACCCATAAATTGCTGCAGGACTTGGCTGATGATCTGGCGGCGTATGATGAAGGCCTGTCCCTCAAGGAACGGATCGACGAAGTGCTGGCGACCATGGCTTGCCATGGTTCTGTGCGCGCCGGCCGTCATTTAAGTATAAACGAAATGAATTTCCTATTGCGCGACATGGAACGCACGCCCCGCTCTGGCCAGTGTAACCATGGCAGACCGACTTTTGTGAAACTGTCGCTAACCGATATTGAGCGCTTGTTTGGCAGAAAATAAGCCGACACAGTGCGTGGGTTTCGATGCGTCCCCCCCTCGACCTATAAGTCAAGCAGGACTAGAGACTATCCATCTGCCGAGGCTGCTTTCCGCTTTTGCAATCCTAGCTTATGAGGCCTTTATGGCGCATTTTTCGATGCAGTTCGGACGCACCGAACACGGCAAAACCTATAAAGAGCGGCCGAGCGTTTATGGCGTTTGCACCCGCAATGACGAGAAGATTGCCCTCGTCAAAGTCGGGGAGTCTCAGAACTTCCACTATGATCTACCGGGCGGCGGGGTTGAGTCGGGCGAGAGTGATGCAGAAGCCGTCGTGCGCGAATTCGACGAGGAAACGGGGCTAACCGTGTGGCCCGTACGCCAATTATGTCGCGCGGGCCAATTCTGGATCAATGATGGCGTTGCGACCAATTCGCTCTGCGCCTTTTTTGAAGTGGAGTTGACCTCCACTGAAGGTCGCCCCAGTGAGCCTGATCATGAGTTGGTTTGGGTATCAATCGAAGAGGCGATGAAAAAGGTCCGCCATGATGCCCATAGCTGGGCCATTCTCTTGTGGTTACGGGAACGATTGATGGGTGCGCGGGGGCGACGTTAGCATGCTATTTGGCCTCTATGAACGCTTTGTCCTGCCGCGCTTCATTGGCTGTGCGTGCGGTGCCAAACCAATTGCCAAGCAGCGAGCCAAATTGATCCCACGCGCTTATGGCGTCGTCGTCGATATGGGCTTTGGCTCCGGCACCAATTTGCCGTTTCTCGACGCCAGCAAAGTTGAAAAAGTCATAGCCGTCGAGCCATCAGCCAGCATGCTGGCGTGGCAACGCGCCGAACGGCGGACCGATATTGTGGTTGAAGAAGTCGTCGCTGGGGCAGAAGCCACAGGCCTTCCCGATGCCTGTGCCGATACGATCCTCTTTACCTATGCGCTCTGCACTATTCCTGATTATGCAGATGCCTTGGCTGAGGCCAAGCGCTTGTTAAAACCCGGCGGTCAAATCCTGTTCTGCGAACATGGCCTCGCACCCGATGCCGATGTCGCCCGCCTGCAAAGGCGGATTGAGCCGGTTTGGAAGGCCATAGCTGGCGGCTGCCACCTCACCCGAAATACACAAACGATGCTGGAAGCCAGCGGGTTTGTTTGTGCCGAAGTCAATGACATGTATTTGCCAAACACCCCGCGCTTTGCGGGCTATAATGTGTGGGGGCGTGCAACGTCATGAGTCCAGAAAGTCCTCCGCCCCGCGCGCCCTTTACAAAGCGCCACCTCTTGCAGATCGGTGATCTGAACCGGCTGGAGGCTTTGGAACTTATTGAACGTGCCGAAGTTTTTTTGCCCTTCACCCAAGCGCGCGAGAAGAAGCTGTCGACCTTGAAGGGGCGCACACTCGTCAATCTCTTCTTTGAGAATTCAACCCGAACACAAGCCTCCTTTGAGCTGGCTGGTAAGCGCATGAGCGCTGACACCGTCAATATGGCAGTAAAAAGCTCGTCGGTCTCCAAGGGCGAGACGCTGTTGGATACGGCAGCGACACTGAATGCCATGGGCCCCGACATTTTGGTTTTGCGCCATGCGGCCTCAGGCGCGGCACAATTGCTGGCGCGGAAAGTAAGCTGTTCGGTGATTAATGCAGGCGATGGTACGCATGAGCATCCCACACAAGCCTTGCTCGACGCCCTAACGCTGAAGCGCTCCTTTGGTCATATCGAAGGCTTGGTGGTGGCCATTTGCGGCGATGTGCTCCACTCCCGCGTTGCGCGCTCTAATGTCATTTTACTATCCATGCTGGGCGCGCGCGTCCGCCTGATTGCGCCGCCAACCTTGATGCCCGCAGACGTCGATCGCTGGGGCTGCGAGATTTATCACAACATGCTGGAAGGGCTCCAAGGCGTTGATGTCGTCATGATGCTGCGCTTACAGCTTGAGCGCATGAATGGTGCCTATGTCCCATCGGCCCGTGAGTATTTCCGCTTTTATGGCCTCGATGCCCGTAAGCTGGCCGTTGCTGCACCCCATGTCAAAGTCATGCACCCAGGCCCGATGAACCGAGGGGTCGAAATCGACTCTGACATTGCCGATGACCCGCGCGTATCGCTAATCGTAGATCAAGTTGAATCAGGTGTCGCCGTGCGCATGGCCGTGCTTGAAGCCCTCGCCAGCCACGGTGCCAATGAGGAGGCAGACGATGTCTGAGCCCCTTTATCACTTCATCAATGCGCGTTTGGTTGATCCCGCAACCCAATTTGATGGTCCAGGCGAAGTCCTCGTTCAGGGCGAGGTAATTCTTGCTTCGGGGCCGCAGGTGGCCGCTAGTTCAGAGGCGATCATCATCAATTGTGATGGCCACGCTTTAATGCCCGGCTTGATTGATCTCCACGTCTCAACGGGGGAGCCCGGTGAAGAGCAGCGCGAAAGCTTAAGCACGGCTGGCAAGGCCGCCGTTGCGGGTGGGGTTACCACCATGGTGTTACAGCCCGACACCCAGACGGTGATCGACGATGCAGCTTTGGTCGACTTCATCACCCGGCGTGGGCGCGACCGCTCGCTCGCACGCGTCTTGGCAGCGGGTGCTCTAACCGTTGGCCTAAAGGGCGAGCGCATCGCTGAGCTTGGTCTGATGGCCGACGCTGGGGCTGTCTTGTTCACCAATGGTGACCGCCCCATTGTGAGCACACGCATCATGCAGCGCTGCATGTCCTATGCTTCTGCCTTTGACGCTCTGGTGGCATCACGCCCGCAAGACGCCTTCTTAAGCGAAGGCGGTATGATGAATATGGGCGAGCTGGCCTCACGTCTGGGTCTTGCCGGCATTTCAAGTGCGGCTGAGACCATTGCCGCCAATCGCGACATTCAATTGGCGGAAATGACGGGGGCAAAGCTCTTACTCGACATGATTTCGTCAGAGGCAACCTTGCCCCGCATCGCGGCTGCAAAAGCCCAAGGCTTGGATGTCACCGCTTCGGTCAGCGTGCATCATTTGACCTTGAATGAAAATGATCTGGGTGACTATCGCACCTTTGCCAAGCTCTCCCCGCCACTACGTAGCGAACAAGACCGCCTCGCTCTGATCGACGGAGTAAAGTCCGGCATTGTGGACGTTATTGTCTCGGGCCATGATCCGCGCCCTGCCGAGGAGAAGCGTCTGCCGTTTGACGAAGCCGCCTTCGGGGCAAGTGCGCTTGAAACGCTTCTGCCAGCCGCGCTTATCCTCTATCATGAGGGCTTGATTGAATTGCTGGATTTGATCCGCGCCATGACCCTAGCCCCAGCACAAATCCTTGGTTTACCACAAGGGCGGATTGCTGCAGGCGCGCCTGCTGATCTGATCTTAGTCGACTTGGGCTTCCCAATCCGCTTTGATGCCAGTCGCATGATCTCTAAATCGCGCAATTCCCCCTATGATGGGCGAACATTGCAGGGTAAAGTCATGACGACTTGGGTGGGCGGCAAGAAGGTCTTTAGTGCCCTTGACTAAGCACACACAGGTTCAATACGTCTTGGGGGCTCCATGGATTATCTGATTGCGATAGTAGGTGGCTATCTTTTGGGGTCCATTCCGTTTGGTCTTCTGCTGACCCGATTGGCGGGCCTTGGCGATATTCGCCAGGTGGGTTCTGGCAATATTGGTGCAACCAATGTTTTGCGGACCGGTCGAAAAGATGTAGCGCTGGCGACTTTGTTCTTGGATGCAGCTAAGGCCGCCATCGCTTTGTTACTTGCGCGTGAGTACTTATCCCAAGATGCAGGTTATATTGCTGGAGCGGCAGCCCTGTTGGGGCATTGTTTCCCAGTTTGGCTGAAGTTTAATGGTGGCAAGGGGGTTGCAACTTTCTTTGGCACCTTGTTGGTTGGCATTTGGCCAGTTGGTACTTTGGCGGCCGCCTTATGGTTGGCTACGGCTTATGTGTTTCGGTATTCGTCATTAGGTGCGTTGGTGGCGTCTGCTACCGCGCCACTCATCGCAGTGGCATTTCATGCCAGCCCTATTGGGGTTGGGGCAACGCTTTTCATGTCTGTATTGGTATGGATCCGGCACCGCGAAAATCTCGCTCGTCTGATCAAAGGTGAAGAGCCTAAAATTGGCAAAAAATAGAGATGCAAACCCAGCATGTGCTGAGCGATAAAGAAAGACGGGATTGGGTAAGATTAGCGCGCAGTGAGGGAATAGGCCCGGTTAGTTTCTTCGGCCTACT